>JBBRNU010000045.1:0-12957 GCA_038230115.1 Chthonomonadales bacterium
GGCGTTGATAGCGGCTAACTTAATTTTACTCGCCTTATACAGGCGGGCATTTCGTTCTATGACCGGGCAAGGTTGCCAGTCGAAAACTCCCGGCAATAAGCCCGGCAAAGTAAATGGGTCTGAAACGCAAAAAACCCCTCATCCGCAAGGGACGAGAGGCTGCTGCTCACGTGGTACCACCCTTGTAATCGGCGCGCGTTGACGAAACGCGAACGACGAACGTCCTGGGACGTTCCACCGACCACTTGAGGCGCGTTATCGGGCGCGAACCGGGCCAGCCTACTGAGAAGCCCGCTGCCGGGTTTCCGTTCCGCCGCCTGCTCAAAGGGGAGATTCAGCGTTCGCGTCTGCCGCCTCGCACCAACCGGCGGCTCTCTGAAAATTCGCGAACGCCTACTAGCCTCGTCATCGCTTTACGAAATAGTTTGTGCAAACTGCCGACATTGTAGCACGGCGCAAAGCCGCCTGTCAATCCATTTCACGCAAATCTCGCGGTTTTTTGCTCCGCCAGGTCTCGCAAGCATCTCCTAGCGTCATTTTCCGCTGCTGCAGCCTAGCGCCGCCTGCTATGTTTTACGTTATCCCTGGCTCTGCTGGAAAACCTCTTTTGCGCCTTTGGGCGGCGCGAACCGAAACTCGTCCGGGTTGACGCCCGCGTTGATCGTCGCGCCGAAATGGTTTTCTTCCATCTGGAACGCCCCGACCGCGCCCCGCGCCTCGTTCGGCCCGCCGTTCGGAAACTTCCATTTCAAACTGACCGCCGCGCGCAGCAGCAGGCTGTTTTCCGCGTCCACCCACAGGCTGACAACGCCGGATTGCAACTGAGGCTGAGTCTCGCCAAACAATACTTTGATCCAGAAATCTCCGCTCGCCCGCCCCGTCAGCAGGTGCGCCCGCCGCCCGCGCACGACTTTCAGCCCGTCGTCGCGCCAGCCCGTCGCTTCGCGCGGCAGCCCATGCGCCATCAAAAAACTCAGCGGGTTCAGGACGGGCGTGGACTGAATTCGCAGCGAGACCAGACCCGCCCGCGAGGCGGTATTGATGATCGAGGGCATATCGGCGGCAGCCGTGCGCTTGGTATACAGATTTTGCAGGCCTCGATACAGCGTCACCGTCTTGCCGTTGGCATACGTGGCGAGCGAGCCGGATTCAGGGTCTTGCGACGTGCTGAACAACAAATTGGGCCGCTTGAACTTCAAGGTTCCTGTTTGAATGTACTTCTGCCCGTTCAACACGATGGCGGCTTCGGTCGTTTCCTGAACCGTGTCGGCGCGCTGATATACGCTTACCATTTTGCGGGCAATCGCTTCGGCAGCGACCGAGGCGCTCGGCGGCGCGGCATGGAGCGCGGTTCGGGCCGCCGGCGTCAGACAAAAAACGGTCAGCGCCAGAGTCAGGCCCGGCTTTTTGAAAGGGGAAAACAGCATGAATCGCGTTCCTCACGTTCGGCAGTATGGCGGGCGGAATTCGCGGCGTTCATTCTGGCAAGCCCGCGCCGTGATCCTGTCGCCGCTATCCCTAATTATCAAGCCACGCCCGTATTATTGGCGGGAAACGCCGATGACTTCACCTTCAAGACGACCTATTCGACAAGACAGCGTCCTCGACCGAAAACAATTGCGCTCAAAGTATAACAGAACGTCCGTGGTATCGTCAAGCGTCACCCGCTCCCTTCACTCTCCCGTCGTGACAACTATCCCGCCAACGCCCATTCGCCCTGCCCGCAACGAACCGGGCGAAAAATTCCTGAAAAAACTGGCAAAACGGCCCCAATTGGCACGAATTATGCTAAAGAACCCTTGTCAGGCAACCGATAACTAAGAACGTAGGGAATTTTTTCGGCGCAACGATCCGAATCGGCTTCTTCCACACGTCCTTAGATTGTACAAAGCGACATCTTTTTGCCAGAATGCCGCTTTTCGATCGCGATGTCTTGATGCCGCCGCTGCAAAATGGCGTTTTGCCTACCCTGCCCGAGTTTGGCAAGTCTCTACTCCTGCCGGACGCTCGCGCGCTGCTCATCCGCAGCGACCACGCGCGTCAAAACGGAAAACCGTACAGCAACCCATCATCTACTGCTCCGCTGCCAGGTTCTTCGTGTCTCCTCGCTCCTGCGTGAACCCTGTCGTTCGCGCCGCAGTTTCCACTGTTGTCGTGTGAAAAATCGAATAGACGCGCTTGGCCCAACGACACAAACGCTCGGTTTGCGCCGCGTCCGGCAGCGCTTTTCGCGCTGCGCCGGGTGTCGCCTCAACGCGCTTTGTAAAGCCACGCCACCGACAACAACGGTAAACTGCGTTGCGGTTATGGCCGCGATTTCTCTGTGAAGTCGCCGCCAGTCCCGCACGTCAGCGTCAAAACGCCCATTTTGAGGCGCTACACACCGGAGGAACTACACACAATGCTTCGCTCATCTTTCCGCATTCCGACCGTTCGCACGCTGACCGCGCTCGTCGCTTTCATTCTGCCGCTCGGTCTGTCCACTGTTAGTCAGGCGCAATCGGCGGGCGGCGCGCTCGCCAATGGCAATGTCTGGTCGCTGGGACGCGCCATGTCCATTCAGGCCAATCAATCGTAATATGGCTCGACCTACTCCGGCTATGTCACGATGATGGGCAAATACAACGGCGTGCGCTTCAATTATCCATCCATCTATGTCGCCAGCCCGGTATGGACGAAAATGCCGGATGGCGTGACCAGCGTCTGCACAGCCTATGGCGACGCGACCTTCAGCAGCCAGTCGGCGCAGGTCGCTTTCACCTGGTCGCAAAACGCCAGCGATGGATCGAAAAACGGCATCGCCTGGAAGTTCGTCGCCTACAAAACCACCGACCAGCCGGGCAAGCCGACGGGCGCGGTTCTCAATTCCTCGCCTGCCCTGGCTCCCGTAGATGGCCGCGTCCTCGTCAATCTTCCGGGAACCACGTCCACGCAATCGCCGGACGACACCTTCGGCGAAGATACATGGGGTTCTGGAGACGGCGGCGCGGATGACGAATGAAGTCTGAAAAACAACCGGCGAAAAAAAGTTGCAGAGCCTATTGCCAAATGGCATAATATCTGTTATACTTGGCCTTGTAACGCTGACTTCTACTGAGTGATCGTTCGCTGCAGCGTCGCAGCGGCCACATACGCCAAAACGAATTACCGCCGCAGCAACCATCATCCACTGCTCCGCTGCCAGGTTTTTCGCGCCTCCCGCTCCCTGCGTGAATCCCGCAGTTCACGCCGCAGTCCCAATGTTGTCGGGTTTGAAAAAACGAATAGACGCGCTTGCGCCAAACTGCGTAAGCGTCCGGTTTGCGACGCGCCATTTGACGCTCGCTTTACCCTGTCCCTTGATAACCTGGCGTTTTTATCGCGATTATTCGCTTCTTTTCCTGCGGCAGGGCATTCGCCCTTTCGCCTTCCATCATCACCCTCTATTCAAACCTGTTTTTCCTGTCGCCTGCGGTTCCACCTCCTTTTCCACGCAATTTTCCGATGTTACCGACGACATCCATACCAACCGCTCCTGACGGCGTCTTCCAGGCACAACGTTCGACAATCCGATGGCTAGAGAAAGAGAAAAGCGACGAGCAAGCGCGTGCGCGCCGGGTTATCCCACATAGCAGCAGTGGAACCGCGCTGTAAGCTTGTCACGGCGGCTTCATGTCGCCGCTCACTCTTGCACGTTAGAAACCAAGCGCCCATTTCGAGGCGCGGCCCATCGGAGGAATTACACCATGCTTCGCACATCTTTCCGCACGCTGACCGCTTTCGTCGCATTCGCCCTGCTGCTCGGCCTGCACGCTGGCAGCCAGGCGCAGACCAAGCCCGGCGCCGCCATCGCCAGCGGCAACGTCTGGACGTCGGGGCGGGCGCTGCAGGTGACCGCCAATCAGTCTCGGTATGGCACGGCCTACTTCGGCTACGTGACCATGATTGGCAAGTACAACAACATTCGCTACAACGTCGGCTCCGTCTACGTCGCCGACTCGGCATGGTCGAAGTCCCCGGACGGTCTCTCGAATATCTGCACCGCCTTCGGCGATACGACCTTCAGCAATCAATCCGTGCAGCTTGTCTTCACCTGGACGCAGAACGTCGCGGACTTTACGATGAGCGGCGTCGCCTGGAAATTCGTGGCCTACAAAACGGGCGACCAGCCGGGCGCTCCCACCGGGGCCGTCGTCGGTTCCTCCGCCTCTATCTCGACGGTGGACGGCTCCGTCAGCGTGAAGCTGCCTCCTCACAACCCGACGCCTCCCGGAGCCGGTAAAGCGGGCGGCGTCAAAGGCTAACCCGCGCTCGCCGCATATCGCCGGGCCGGAACGTTCGACCCGCCCGGTCGCCGACGCCATTCTCCGCAAAACAGCCGCCCCCGCCAGGGGCGGCTGTTTTGCTGTCGGAAGGTTCCTCTCTATTACCCTGCCATTATCGCTAAACGAGCCGATTTTTCACAGAGGAGTCAGTTTTTCTGCTTGACGATGTTTTCTCGACGCGAATGCGCTATAATAATCACGCTTCCGCTGGCAGTTATTTTGATTGAACTAGCGGGCGGCGGCGAACTCTGCCGCCCGTCCTGCTGAAAGGAATGGCGTCAAATGCACAAAGGGAGACTGTTTTTAGCCGCGCTTGCCTGGCTTACGCTCGCTGTCGCCGCGCACGCGCAAAACAACATGGTCGTCGAAGTGTATTGCCTGCAGCAGGCCGACCCCGCCACCGGGTTCGTCGCTTCAGGCGATCTGTTCGACTCCGCTTCCATCACGCCCAACGGCCCGTCCGACCTCTTCATTACGCAAGGGGAGTACGCCAATGACTTTCCGCTGACCCCAACCGAGTCGAATGTGGCCCTCGGCACGATGGCGACCGGCTTCGGCGGCACGCCGCCCGCTGCCGGAACTTACGACTTCGGCGCGTCGCCCGGCGGCGTCCCGGCTGACTTTCTCATCGCCGTTTACGATTACGACCATCCCGCCACAACGAAAGTCGAACTTAAAGTCACGGGCAAGATCAGCGGTTCCGATACCGTCACGTCCATCTCGCCGGGCCGTTCCTCAGGCGCGCTCGTCTATACCATTGACAGCATCGGCCTCGGAGTGGAAGGCGGCGCGAATTACACCCTCAGCGGCGCGTCGTTCCTGACAACCTTTGAGGACTCAACCCCGGCCCTCGGGCTGAACTTCACGCTTAACAATCAGCGCCTGCTTCTGAAAATTCGCCAGACGCAGCGCCCGCCACTGTACCCCAATTCTGAAACCGCCATCGAAGGCGTCCTGCAATGGATTCCGCCGGTCGCGCCGCAAATCCAGAAGCGGCCCCGACAGGCGAACGGTTCCAAGAGCTAAAGGGTTCCGCTTCTTCCTCCCGTCTTCACGGCGCTCGCCTGCGAAAGACTTGTAAATCTCTTGCGAAATAGCGAGGCCGCCCTGCAAACCGGTACAACTGATAGCGGCCTCGTCCTCCGGGCTGCGGAACAAAGTAAATGCGGAGATATGGAAATCCGCAGGGCGAACACTTTGATTTCCGACCATGGAGGAATTGAAAACAATGAAACGCTTTACGCTTTCGTTCGGCAAGATGATCGTCGCGGCCTGTCTGTTAATGGGCCTTCAGGCTTCGAGTCGGGCGCAGGCCGCGCACGGCGGAGCCATCGCCAACGGCACGGTCGCCATGCCGTCCGGCAGCCTCAACGTCATCTCGAACCAGTCGTGCTATAACGGCGTCTATTTCGGCTACGTGTCGCTTCAGGGCCGTGTGAACGGACAAGTTGTCAATACTTATTCGGTTTACGTGACCCACGCAAATTTCTTCCCCAGTGGAGACAACTTTATGGTGACGGCGTGGGGCAATACCACGTATAAAGACGCCCGCGCGATGCTCGCCTTCACCTGGGATCAGTGCGCTCACATCCCCAGCTGCATCGGCTTCAAAATCACGGCGTACAAAGACGGCGACGCCGATGGCGCCCCGACCGGCGACATCCTGCTCGCTTCAGGAGCGAACAAAGATGGCGCGATGATCCCGGTAAATGGTCAAGTGCGCGTGAAGCTTCCCGCCGCTAAGTAGCCTCTATTTATTCCACGCATTCCGCGCCGCGTCGCTAAAACGACGCGGCGCGGGATACCTCCCTTTCCCGACGCGACCCTTCCTTTTTCTCTTGGTTCCCTCCCGGCGTCTTTTTTATTCCCCTGGTTTTCCTTCGCGCTGCATTCGTGTAAAATCCCTTTTGCCCGCACGCTTCACGGTTACAGCAATTGTACCGGCGACGCTGCCAGCGTTCAGCAAATCGGGTCAACAAAGACATTTTCGTGTCACGTCCCCGCAACAAGGCGGTTATTACAAAAAAAACGCGGTTTTTTTTCGCGTTTGCGCTATTTTCGAAGTTTTTGGCACACTCTATGCAATACTTTCATTGAAGACGTTCCCGGTCCTCAGCGGATTGCCACCCTGGGTCGCTATCGTTCGTATAGCGCGCCCAGTCCGTCGCAGTACAGGGAGCCTGACAGCACGATCCGCCCTGCTTCCGCATGGCGTCGCCGTATGTCATGGAAGCAGGCAAAATAGTAGAGCCGGAAGGCGCGCGGCACGAAGTTCGCTTCCGCCGCCTGACACGACAGGCATCTATTGCAAGCCTTACCGCTGCGCGTTAATCTTTCCGTAAACGCACAGCCAATTCGCATGAGAAAGGACCTACAGCAGATGCGAAAGGGCAATTTGTTCCTGGCCGCGCTGGCGCTCACCGCGCTGGCTCCCGCCGCCAACGCGCTGACCGCCATTCAGGTTGACAGCCTCGGCCTGGCCGATCCCACTACGGGATTTGTCGCTTCGGGCGATCTGTTCAGCTCGGCGTCTATGACGCCCAACGGCCCGTCCAACATTTCCGTCACGCAGGCCGACTATAGCAACGCCATCAGCCTGACCCCGACCGAGTCCAACCTGGCGCTCGGCACGATGGCGACCGGCTTCGCCGGCACGCCGCCCGCCACCGGAACCTATAACTTCGGCGCGTTCCCCGGCGGCGTTCAGTCCGACTTCCTGGCTGCCATTTACGATCCGGCCAATCCCAGCACGACGAAAGTTGAGCTTCAGGTCAAGGGCAAGATCAGCGGTTCCGATACCGTCACGTCCTTGTCGCCGGGCCGCTCCAGCGGTACGCTCGTCTACACGATTAACAGCATCAGCCTCGGCCCGGAAGGCGGCTCCAACTACACCATTGGCGGCTCGTCCTTCCTGACCACCTTCGCTGGCTCATCCACGCCCGCTATCGGCCTGAACTTCACGCTGAATGGTCAGGCGCTGACCCTGAAGATTCGCGTGACCCAGCGCCCGCCGGTTTTCCCCAACACGGCGACCGCCATCGAAGGCGTCATCAGCAGCGCCGCCGTGCCGGAACCCGGTACGACCGCCCTGTTCGTCAGCGCCGGTCTCAGCGGCAGCCTGCTTATGCTGCGCCGCCGCCGCCGCGCCTAGTTTCCATTCGAGAATGGACAATGGCCTCGCCCCGGTCAGATTGCTCTGACCGGGGCTTTTTTGTCGTGCGCCGCCCGTTTCCGCACCCGCGAATTCCCTCCCGATCCCCTTTCAGGCCCGCACGATCGCTTTTTCAATTTCAACTCCGTTTCCGCTCGCCCCCGCGCACGCGCTTCGCTCGCCCGCCCCTGCATTTTTTCCGGGTTTTCGCCACAATCAAAGGCAACGCATTCGCCATCGCTCGCGCCACGCCTTCTTGTGAGCGGCAGCCAGACGGCTTCTGTTCGTCTGGCAAGTTCGGCAGCAGGCAGGCAAACACAGGAGGCGGTCAGGTTCCGCTCCGGCCTCTGCCCGCGCCCCCAATACGAGCGTCCGACCGAAAAGCTGTTGAAAAACTGAAGGAGAGACCCATGCAGGCCGTGCTACTCGCAGGCGGGAAGGGAACCCGCTTGCATCCGCTCACCACTCACATCCCCAAACCGATGGTTCCTCTCTTCGACCGCCCGGTCTTGGAACACACGATCTGTCACCTGAAACGGCACGGCGTCACGCACCTGATTCTCACCCTCTCCTATCGCGCCCAAGACATCATCGCCTATTTTGGCGGCGGGTCGCGCTGGGGCGTCCACATTCAATACGCCATCGAAGATACGCCCCTCGGAACTGCAGGCGGATTGCGCGCTATGCAGCCCCTGCTGCGCGACACCTTTTTCGTGCTGTCCGGCGACGGCGTGACCGATTTCGACCTGACCCGCGCGCTCGCCGCCCACCGACAGCGCGGCGCGGAAGCCACCATGCTGCTGCATCGCATTCCCGATCCGCAGGCGCTGGCGGAATTTGGCGTCGTGGAAACGTCCTCGACAGGCCGAATTTTGCGGTTTCAAGAAAAGCCTGCGCCCGGCGAAGCCTTCAGCGATACCGTCAATACCGGCATCTATTTGCTCGAACCATCGCTCCTGTCGCGCATTCCCGCAACCGGCCCGTTCGATTTCAGCCGTGACCTGTTTCCCGAACTTCTGCGCGACAATGCCGCATTCTACGGGCATTCCGGCGATGGCTACTGGTGCGACATCGGCAATTTACGCCAGTATCGGCAGGTGCATCAGGACGCGCTGGCGGGCAAAATCGGGCTTGACCTGGGCGCGTTCGGGGCAAAGGAAGTGCAGCGCGGCGTGTGGGTCGGGCAGGGCGTGCAAATGCATCCGTCAGCCCGCTTTCTGGGAACCTGTTATGTGGGGCGCAATTCGGAAATTCACGAGGCGGCGGTCATGGCGAACGGGGCCGTCGTCGGCAGCGGCAGCCGGATCGGGCGGGGCGCGCGGATCGCGGCCAGCGTGGTCGGGTCGAACGCGCGCGTGGGAACCAACGTGGAATTGCAGGACTGCATTCTTGGCGACGGGTGCAGTCTCTCCGACGGCAATCGGCATCACGATTCGGTCGTCATGCCAAACCTGGCCGCCATGCAAATCTGCCTGCGTACCGGCCACGCCGTCGCCGCTGTCAAGCGTCCCCAGCCGATTGCGGCCTAAATCAGTTTGCCCGGCTCCCTTCTTTACGAAAAGGAAGCCGGGCGCAGCGCCCATCAACAAGAAGCGGCAAGGGCGTCGAATTCGGAAACAGGTCAGGCCGCTTCGATGCGCGTGACATTCGCGATTTGGTGGCTGGCAGCGGATTTCCAGGCGGCCTCCGTCAGCTCGATGACGCGCAGACCCCAGATCGCGGGCGTACCGACCGGCTCGCGGCCCAGCACGGCGGCGACGAAATTATCGTCCGGGTTGCCGCCCTTGGGCATTTCTTCTATTGCGGGCGTCGTGCGCTTGCCGTCTTCGTCGCAAATCTCCAGTTTGCCGTTTCGCACGAAGAAAATGCCCTTTTCGCCCCAGATCGTGATGTCCTCATGCCAGGTAGGGGCGTTGCCGACGACGGAAATGTTGCCCTGCGCCCCGCCCGCAAATTCCAGCGACAGAGCGGAGTTGATGTCTACCGCGACGCCCAGGTTGTCAATGAAAGCCGCCACGCGCTCGACCGCCAGCCCGGTCGTGAACAGCAGGACCGCCAGAAGGTGCGACCCGGAGTCGTTCAACTGCCCGCCGCCGCTCAGGGCCGGGTCGTGCCGCCAGGTTCCCGCGCAGCCCTTGAGCCACCCCTGACACTGCAAGCCCTGCACGAACTGCACGGCCCCGATTTTGCCCTCGGCAATCGCGTCGCGCATATATAAAAATTCCGGCTGCAAGTGCCGCTGATACCCCAGCGCGAACGTTTTGCCGGTATCTTCCACCTTCTGCATGACCTCGTGCGCCTGCTTCACCTCGCAGGTCATCGGCTTCTCGCAAAAAACGTGCAGGCCATTCTCCAGGCTCGTCATGATCTGCTCGAAGTGCGTGGTGTGCGGCGTGTCAATATGCACGGCGTCCAGCCCGCCCGCCGCAAGCATCTCGCGGAAGTCGGGGAACTGCGGAACGCCTTCGAGCGCGGGATACCGCTCGATGGTTTTGGCGAGCGCTTCTTCGCGAATGTCGCACAGCGCGGCGAGCTGCACGTCGGGGTTTTCCAGCAGTTTTTTAATATGGCCCTGCGCCATGCCGCCCGTGCCAATCATGCCAATACGTACCTGACTCATGTGCAAGCGTCCTCCGATAAATTTCACTTGAATTTCACACTTGGATTTCAATGGGGTGACGGGACTGTGGGCGCGGTTCCACCAGCGACACGCAGATTTTTCAACCCGAATAGCAAAACGAATTTCCTGACGACAAGTCAGGCGCGGGCGGGGCGAATTCCTGCCTGATTATGCGAAACGACTTTTCAAAGCGCGCCCGCCTGCCGATTTGCCATGACGCGCCGCCGCACACGCGCCAAATCTTCGGGCGTGTCCACGCCGATTGCGACCGTCTCGACCCGTGTCATGCGAATGCGAAAGCCGTTTTCCAGCGCCCGCAACTGTTCGAGCGATTCAGTTTGTTCCAGGGGAGTCGGGGCGAGGCTTGCCAGCGTTTTCAGGACGTGGCAGCGATAGGCGTACAGGCCGATGTGCTGCATCGTTTCGGCCCCGGCATCGTGGCGGACAAACGGCAGACGAGCGCGCGAAAAGTAAAGCGCGTCGCCATTCCGGGCGCACACCACCTTGACACAGGCCGGATTGTCCCAATCTTCGGGCGGGCAGGGACACATCAGGCTCGCCATCGGCAGGGTCGGGTCGGCTAATAGCGGCGCGCAGACCGCTTCAATGCTGGCCGGGTCGAGCAGTGGCTCGTCGCCTTGAATATTGACGACAATCGCGTCGTCGGGCAAGGCGAGCGAGACGGCAGCCTCGGCCAGCCGGTCGGTTCCCGAACGATGGTCGGGCCGGGTCAAAATCGCCCGCGCGCCGAACGCCTCGACCGCCTCGATGATCGCCGCGTCCGGGGTCGCAATCGCAACTTCGGCCAGCCCGCGCGCCTGCCGCGCCTGGTTCCAGACGCGGCGGATCATCGGCCAGCCCCCAATATCGGCGAGCGGCTTGTTCGGCAGGCGCGTGGCGGCGAGTCGGGCCGGAATCAGGCCGACAATAAGCGGGATTTGGGCTGAAGCGTTTGTATCGCCAGCGCCCGGTTCGCTGTCATTGACATTCGGCGTAGGCATAACAAATCTTCTCTTGACGCTTTCCCGCCACGAGTTTTAATCAGGTTGAGAAATGCGTTTCCGACAGTATTTAGGCATGATCCATCCCCAAACAAATGAGGCTCCCACTCCCGCAACTATCAAAATCCACCCAAACAAGCGATTAGGCCACGGCATTCCGATTACAGTGCAGGCAAGACCAAATGTAGCGATAATGCCTAACACAGCTATTGGTATGCACTGTGGCAGCAGAGCCGCGTAGTAACCCGCGCTGCGACGCCCCTTGCGAAATTTCATAACAGCCTCCGCAACGGCTCGACGTTCAGCGGCGGCAGACCGACTCGTAGACCGCCAGGGTTTGCGTGGCCGTGCGCTCCCAGGAGAAGTGGGCGGCGCGCTCCAGGCCGCGCGTTCGCAAGTCGGCGCGCAAGTCGCCATCGGCGGCGACCTCGCGCAGGGCGTTCGCGACCGCTCCGCACTCGCTGGCGTCTACAAGAACCCCCGCGTCGCCCACCACTTCCGGCAGTGCAGAGGCGTTGTTGACGACGACAGGGACGCCGCAGGCCATCGCTTGAAGCGGCGGCAGGCCAAACCCCTCATGGACGCTGAGATACACGAAGGCGAGCGCGGCGTTGTACCACCAGACCACCTCGTCGCGCGGAATAAAACCGGGAAACAGCACGCGGTCTTCCAGACCCAACGCCTTCACCTGCGCGAATATCTCGTCGTACAGCCAGCCTTTCGGCCCGGCGACCACGAGCGCGGGCGGCTCGCCCCCGCCCTGTTTCCCCATACCCTCGGAGTGCAGCGCGGCATAGGCTTGGAGCAGCATCGGGATGTTTTTGCGCGGCTCCAGCGTCCCTAAATAAAGAAAAAAACGGTCGGGCAGCCCTTTTTTGGCGCGGAAGGCGGCGATTTCCTGCCGCGCACGCTCCGAATCGCCGAACCAGTGGTACTCGTCGCCCGCGCCCAGCGGCACGGTAACGATTTTTTCCGGGGCCACGTTCAGCAAACGGATCACGCCCTGCCGAATGTACTCCGAATCGGTGATGATGCGCTCGACTCGCGTCACGCTCAGGCGGGTCATCAAGGTCTGATAATCGCGCTTGGCGGGCAGGTGTTTTTCCGGCAGCACCAGAAAAGAAAGGTCGTGGATGGTGACGACGCGGGGCGGGCGGGCGAACAGCGGCACGACGTTGACCGGGCCGTGCAGCACCTCGACGTTGCGGGCGCGCAGGGCCAGCAGCGTCTGTTCCCACAGCAGACGGAGGGTCGGCACGTGGGTGGGAATCAGGCTGGAGCGCAGGCGGAAATTCGGGCCGAGCGGCAGAAGCGTCCGGGCGTTCGCCTGCCGCCCCCAACTGCCGGTGAAGACCTCGTACCGATTGCGCGTGTCCACGCGGCTCAGGCTTCGCAGGAGATAGTCAATGTAGTTCGAGACGCCCGCCGCCCGGTAACTTTCCGACAGGCTTAAGAGTTGTGCGTTGATGCCGATGTGCATGAAAAATTCGTTCGCCTGCCGCGCATTCCGGGCGTCATCGCGCGGCGTGATGGGGTCTTGCAAAACGTTCTGTCGGCTTTGCAAAAAGGCAAGCGCGTTCCTGTATTATACTTTATTGTCGGCAGGCGCGCGGCGTTTCCGATGTTGAAAGATGCTGAAACCCGGTTATCGTTTTATTTAGCCGCAAAAAGGCGCCCCACGCGCAAAAGGGAAGGGACGAGAACCCTGGTCAGTCGCCCCGTGCAATGGGCGACGAAATGAATTTCTTCGCTCGGTAGCCTGCGGCTGTGTGTCCTTCGGACACGAAATTCAGCAAAGACTTTCACCTTCCACGCGATTAGCGCGGTTGGCATCGCGTCCGAAGGACGCTCGGCGGAACGCCAGACAGACCGGGGTTTTAA
>JBBRNU010000046.1:0-12932 GCA_038230115.1 Chthonomonadales bacterium
ATAACTTTGCGCCCGCGCTTCGTCGGGGCTATAAAAGCCCCGCTTCGGCGAAGCGCGCCAATCGGAAACGGGACAGGTCGTAAGGAACGGGCTGGCCGGTCACGAGGCGGGCGGCGATCTGGCCGAGCAGGGGCGTGAACTTGAACCCATGCCCCGAACACGCGCTGACGACGAACGCGCCGGGCAGGTTGGGAACCGCGTCCATTACGAAATCCTCATCGGGCGTGTTGGCGTACAGGCAGACTTTTTCGTACACGACCTCGCGGCTCAGGTCGGGAAAGCGCGCGGCGGCGCAGCGGCGAATCGTGTCGCGGTCGGCCTCCTGCACGTCGCGGTCTACGGTTTCCGGCGTCGTGGCCGGGCCGAAATCATGCAGGCCGATTTTCACGCCAGGAACGTCGCCCAATTGCGGAAAACCATAGGTGTTGGCCGCGGCGTCAATCCAGACCGGGAACGCGCCGACGCGGAAGACATCGCGCAGAGGCCGCAGATGCACATACGGCTGGCGCGTTACGGTGAGCGGGATGCTCACGCCCAGGCTCGCCAGCAGCGGCCCGTTCCACGCCCCCGCCGCGATCAACACGCTATCGGCGTCGAGCGTTTCCGATGGCGGCGCGGCGTTCGCTTTCGGGGCTGACGCCTCGTTGCGGGCGAGCCTGACGCGCAAACCCTGCGGCCTGGTCTCAAGGCCCAAAACGCGGGTGTTGGCGCGAATGTCCGCGCCTTGCGCGCTTGCCAGCGAGACGGCGGTCATAACGGCGCGCGAGGCGCGGGCGTATCCCATGCTCGGCTCGTAAAGAGCGATTTCTTCCGGGCGCAGGCGAAAGGCCGGGAAACGGCGGGCGCATTGCGCGGCGTCCCAAACCTCGAAGGCCACGCCGCTCCCCTCCAGGGAGCGGGCGGCGGCGATCACCTGCGGATGCTCGCCCGGCCCGCAAAAGACGCCGCCCGCCCGCGCAAAGAACGGGGCGTCGGGCGCGTGGGCGTTGAGTTCGTCCCACAGGGCGTAGGCGTCCTGCATCAGGGCGGTATAAAGCGGGTCGGCATACACGCGGCGCACGATGCGGCTGTCACCATACGAGCTGCCCTGATCGTGATTAACGGCGAACTGCTCGACGCCGATCACGTCATGCCCCTCCAGGGCCAACCGCCACGCCGCCATTGCCCCGACGCCCCCAAGCCCGACAATCACGACCCGCATTCTTGTTTCCTTGCCCAATTCGCATTGACGGCTCTTCGCTCGCCTCGAAATATCTTTCGCCCCGAATGCGTGAACCTCCTGCCCGCAGCGAGAGCGATAACGCGCCGCGCCAGTAAGCAATCAGGCGGAAAGACGGGAAAATCAGACCGCGCGGGTTTCGGTTGGCATGGCGTCGGCCAGGCTTGCGAACAACTCTTCCACCGACTCGGCGCGCTTGATGGCGTCGAAACAGGGGAAATCGCCGTGCAGGGCGGCGATTTTCAGCCACTGCTTGAACTTGCGGACGTGCGCTTGCTCGCCGTAAAACCGCGTGAATTCGATCAGCCGTCGTAGATGTGGAATCCAGTCGTCGAGCGTGAACGGCCCGTTACATTCGCACCGTGGCTTGCCGCGCGCGAGGCCCAGTTCGTGCGCCGCTTGATGCGACAGGAGCGGGTTGGCGAGCGCGCCGCGCCCCAGCATGAAATGCGCGCAGCCCGTCAGTTCGCGGCAGCGCCGAAAGCCTTCCAGGTTCCAGATGTCGCCATTGGCGACAACGGGGATGCCGACCCGCGCCCGAACCACGCCGATGGGTTCCCAAAAGACGGGCGGCGCGTAACCTTGCGCGCGGGTGCGGGCGTGGATCGTGAGCCAGGACGCGCCGCCCTCCGCCGCCATATCCGCATTCTCGTAAATGGCGTCAATGGAATCCCAGCCCAGGCGCAATTTGGCCGATACCGGGATGTCGGCGGGGACGGCGGCGCGAACGGCGGCGACCACCTCGCGAATGCGCTTCGGCTGCTTTAACAGCGTCGCGCCGCCGTCGTGCCGGTTGACGGTGGGGGCCGGGCAGCCGAAATTGATGTCAATGGCCCGCGCTCCGGCCTCGCACGCCGCGACCGCCGAGGCCGCCATCCGTCCCGCGTCGCCGCCCAATAACTGCACCTGGACGGGCAGGCCGGTCGGGGTTAGGCCGCTGCGGCACAGTTCGGGAACGTGGCGATGAAACGTCTTGACCGGCAGAACATCCTGACTGACGCGCAGAAACTCCGATACGGCGAAGGTGAACGCGCCTGACGCGCCCTGCACGGCCCGCATTGGCGCGTCGGTCACGCCGTCCATCGGGGCCAGGATCAGCGCGGGAACGTCGGCCTTCAGCCTGATGACGCTCCCTGCCTCGCTTTTTATGTCTTCGCTCGAGCGTTCTATCGTGTTCATTGCGTTCCGTTCAGGTTCACTCTGTCGGTCAAGCGACTTCTTTTTGTCCGGCGCGGGGCAGTTCCGGTCGGCCGGGCCGGAATGTGGCAGGCTGTTCAAAGCTCCGCAGCCATTCGGTTATGCGGTTCCTGCGTTGAGGCTATTATACCCGGCCTGCGGGTTCGGCGGGGAACGCGCCAGGAAAGGGGAAACGAACCCGCCGCCTAATTTTTTTCAGCGGAGCGAAAATGTTGTGCGATTTCTGCCCGGCGCGTACATTTCTCTTTGTCACACCAAGCTGGCCTGCAGCGAAAACGGACACGGCGCGCATTAAAAGCCTGCCGGACAACCAAGAACGAATGGAGAACTCACAACAAATGCTTCGTAGAATCGCCCTCGCGCTTGCACTTCTCGCGGCGCTGCTGCACGGGTCGGGCGCGGTCGCCGCCGAGCTTGAATTCGATTTCAAGGACCCGAAGGAGATTTCCGCCGTGTCGCTGGCGTTGGATTCCAAGCTGGAGCCGATTGTCGGCTACGCGAAAGGGCTTTCCGGCAAAATCGTCTTCGACCCGGCCAATCCCGCCGCGACGAAGGGGAAAATCGCCGTAGACGTCAGCAGCGTACAGTTCGCCAACGACGGCTACACGGCGACCGCGCGCGGGCCTGCCGGATTGAACGGCGACAAATATCCGCAGATTTTCTTTACGCTCAAGAAGGTTCTCAACGTCGTCAAGACTCCCGCCAATATGTTTCGGGCGACTGTTCTGGCGGACTTCACCTGTCACGGCGTCACGACTTCGCTCACGATTCCGGTCACGGCCAGTTACTATCCCGGACTGGCCGAACAGCGCACGAACGGCAAATTTCGGGGCGACGTGTTGATACTCCGCACCCATTTCAACGTGAGCCGAACGCGGCAGGGCATCAGCGCGGGCATTCCCATTGAATTGGTCGGGGACGTTATCGAGGTGCGGGTCGCATGCGTCGGCATCCATTACGCGCCCGGTCAGCAGACATCGGGCAAGCCTGCGCCCGTATTCGTGGCGCGCGGCAAAAATCGGAAAGGACGGCAGATATGAAGCAGGCAGGAAACCGGCAGGTTGGCAGCGCGGCGGGAAGGCGGGTTGGCGTGATCACGCTCGTGTGCGTTTCGACTTGCGCTTTGATGGGCAGTTCGACGGGCGCGGCGCGGGGGCAGGAAGCGAAAGCGCCGCAGACGGCGCAGAAAGCGAAACCGCTCCTGGCCGCGCCGGGGGGCAAAACGCTTCCAGTTGCGCGGATAGATCAGCCCGTCGCGCTGGATTACACGCTGTCGGAAATCGGGGCGTCGAAAACGGAGGCGGGGGCGAAACCGGCGACGCTGAACCTGGCGGAAGCGAAAGGAAAGAACAACCTGGTTCTCTTTTTCCTGAGCGAGTCGTGCGGCGTCACGTTCTATTACAAAAGTCGGCTGCAGCGGCTGCAAAAGGACTTCGCCAATCAGGGGTTCGCATTCGTCGGGGTGCGGGGCGGCAGGAAGGAAAAGCCGGACGCGCCCCTCGACCTGCCCGAAACGAAATATCTGCCAATGCCGTTTGTGGACGACGCGACCGGAGAACTGATCCGTTACTTCAAAATCAGGCAGTCGCTCACCTTCGCCGTGATTGACCGGACGGGCGTGCTGCGTTATCGGGGCGCGTTCGACGACAACGTGGACGCGCGGCGCGTCGCCAAACCGTACCTGCGAAACGCCCTGCGAAGTCTGGCGGCAGGCAGGCCGGTGGCGGTGAAGGAAGTTGGCGCTATCGGCTGCGCGCTCCTCCCGATGCCCTGACAAAGGAAATAGCGCCGCTCTTCGTTGAACATACCGCGAAGGCGGCGTTCGTAGAAAGTTTAGCCGCAAAAAAGCGCCCCGGCGCAAAAAGGAAATTCAAAAAGGTTTTTGCGCTTTTTCGCGGTCATTCTCCCCTGTCCTTGAAATTTATCGAAAACGTCTGACATGAGAACTACCCAGACAGAGACCTCTTCCATCGGCCCAACGGAAAATGCAGGGGAAGCGCGGCGGGACGGCGATTTGCTGCGCCAGTACGCCGAACGGCGGTCGGAAGCGGCGTTCGCCGAATTGGGACGCCGCTATGCCGGGCTGGTGTACGCGACCTGCTGGCGCGAAACCGGGGAACGGACGCTGGCCGAGGACGCGACGCAGGGCGTCTTTTTGCTGTTGAGCCAGAAAGCAAAGGCGCGGCATTTGCAGGGCTGCGACACGCTGGCGGGCTGGCTCTACACGGCCTCTCGCTACGTTTCCAAAAACCTGCTCAAGCAGGAGCGGAGAAGGAAAATGCGGGAAGCGAGCGCGCTCCTGGAAACCACGCCTGACCTTGAACGCAACCCCTTGTGGGAGCGCGTCGAGCCGCACTTTCACGACGCCCTGAACCGACTCAAACCGGCGGATCGCGAGGCGGTTTTGCTGCGGTTTGTTCAAGAGATGAGTCTGGGTGAGGTGGGCGCGCGGCTGGGAGTCTCGGAAAATACGGCGCGAATGCGGGTCAACCGCGCCCTGGAAAGAATTCGGACCCATCTGGGCAAAGTCGGCGTCGCGGTTACCGTCCTTGCGCTGGCCGAGACGCTGGAAACGCGGGCGGCGCAGGCCGCGCCCACGCGCATTTACGAAGCCCTCGCCCGCCTCGCCGCCGGGAGCCAAGCCGCGTCCGATAGCGCGGGCCGCCCTGCCCCGAAAAGCGCGGCCCGCGCTCGTCCGCAGGCGCTGGTCAACGCGGTTCGACAGGCGGCGCGGCAAATGGCGCGCCGGCCCGTTGGGTTTGCGCTGATCGGAACGGCGGCGACCCTGCTTTTGCTGACGGGGCTGGCGCTACTCTCGCAGCGTCCGCCCGCGCCCTTAAGCCAAACCGAGCAGCGGCGGCTCTTCGCCACGCTCGCCGGAACTTGGAAGGGCAGCCTGGAATACGCCGATGACCGCAGCGGCCAGCATTTCACCTACCCGACGACCGTAACGTTCCAAATCCAAAATGGGGGCGATGCCGTACAATACACAGCGATCTATGCGGGTTCTTCCAGCGTGGATGTCTCGATAATGGCGCGCGACCCGGCGACCGGTAAAATCACCGTGCAAAATGGCGGCGCGCAAAGCTCGCATCCGCTCCACAGCGTAGGCCAGCTCGCGAATGCGGGCGAGGGCGTTGTCGCGTTCGAGGGCTACGACGCCGCGCGAAAACAGGAAACCCGTCTGCAAATTTCCCTGAGCGCAAAACGCCTACGCCTGCAGGAAGCGTTTCGCCGCCCCTTCTGGCTGACCGGGCCAGCGTCGGCGGTCGAAGCGGGAAGTCGAAGTTTTGGCTCCCTGCTGGCCCGGCGCTTACAGCCTGCCTACCAATTCAGGAACCGCTTCGACTTGCAGCGTCAATCCGCCCCTGAAAAGCCCTGACATCCTGTTAAGGCGGCTTAAAAGCGTCTTTCGCGGGAGTAGGGCCTATCCGGTTCTTCCCTGTCAATTCGGCTTGACGGACTATCCGCGCAACGCAATCTATCGGGTACAATCGCGCATCATAGTAGATCACGACCGAATTTTCAAAGAATTGCTTTCCAATTTTTTTGCCGAGTTCGTTGAACTCTTCTTGCCGGACGTGGCCGCTTATCTGGATCAGGCTTCTTTTGAGTTTTTGGACAAAGAGGTTTTTACGGATGTTACGGCAGGGGAAAAGCGTGAGGTTGATCTCGTTGTCAAAGCCCGCTTTCGTGGCGAGGAGGCGTTCTTTCTGGTTCACGTCGAAAATCAGGCCGCCGCGCAATCGGATTTTCCGAAACGGATGTTCACTTACTTTGCTCGGCTGCACGAGAAATACAATGTGCCGGTCTATCCGGTTGCGCTTTTTTCCTATGACGCGCCCCAGCGACCGGAACCAAAACGGTATCAGGTGGCTTTTCCTGGCAAAACCGTGTTACAATTCGAGTACACGCTCATTCAATTGAACCGGCTTTCCTGGCGTAAGTTTGCCAAACGCCAAAATCCGGTCGCCAGCGCGCTGATGGCGAAAATGAAAATCGCGCCCGGCGACAGGCCGAAAGTGCGAAACGAGTGTCTGCGGCTGCTGGCGACCTTGAAGCTCGACCCGGCAAAGTCGGAACTGATTGGCGGCTTCGTCGAGACGTATCTGCAATTGAGCGCGGAAGAGAACGCGCAGTACGCGCGCGAGTTTGCAAAACTCACGCCTGTAGAAAAGGAAACGACGATGGAACTGACAACGAGCTGGGGAAGAGAAGGTATGCGAGAAGGCAAAGAAGAACTGGTTGTCCGCTTGATCCGGCGGCGGCTGGGCGAGGTTCCTCCGGCGCTCACGGAGCGACTCGACCAATTGTCTTCTGAGCAGCTGGACGAACTCGGCGAAGCGGTCATTGACTTTACGATGCCTGCCGATCTGGAAGGCTGGCTCGCCAGGCGCGGCCCGCAGTAACAAAGCGCGAAAAGGACGGCCCGCCCGCCGTCCTTTTTGTTTCGGCGCGATGGACGGCGTTCGACAGCGTCAAAAGCAGGAACCAGCCGACCGTTCGGCGCGGGAGAAGATCGTACAAGACTGACAGTCCGTCTATCCATTCAGGAACCGCTTCGATTTGCAGCGCCAGCAGGCCCAATAATGGAAATAGGATCGATTGATTTAATGGGACGTGAGGTTATTCCAGGTTTCTCAGCGGCCAGCCCTGAATGCCGCCTTGACAAATGGTGTCCAGGGCTTCGTCAGGACTGCTTCCGTAGAAATAGGCGTCCACGTAAGTTCCGAAAACTCGCCCTTCGGTATCCATAAAGAGAAGGATGTAGCCACGACTCGCCTGACCGATAGGACAGACTTCCACTTCCATGATCTCTACAATATCCCGATGCTCCTCGGCTTCATAACCCTCGGTCGCCTCAATGACATCGAAATGGGCGTCATCTGCGCTGTCTGGCGCTCTAGGATGAGGAAAGCGTAAGTAGAGACCGCCGAACTCCCGAAGGAAATTTAAGACGGCGGGGCTTGGCGTTATCTCTTTGCTGTGGAGCGTGGCTTCATAGGCGGTCGTATCGAACACGCGCCCCTCATGCCAGCCCGCCTCGCAGAGAATGCGCCGTGTGTATTCCGAAAAGGTATGCATCTTCTATTCTCCTGACGGTTCTTCAAGAGGAACAAGCGGACAGGCGGGCAAGCAGGAACCAGCCGGGCGTTCGGCGAAAGGCCCGACACGCCGCGTCATGCGGCGCGGGAAAGGATCGTACCGTACATGGCCGATCAAGAGCCGTCGCGCGCTGTCAAAGTCGAACGCGCCGTCGTCAGGAAGGTTCTGGCGCGGCTCGTCCCGTTCCTCGCCATTCTTTATGTGTTCAACCTGCTGGATCGCGGCAACGTCAGCATCGCCGCGCTGACGATGCAAAAAGACCTGCATTTGAGCGACAGGGTATACGGGCTGGGCGCGGGCATTTTCTTCCTCGGCTATTTCATTTTTGAGGTTCCCAGCAACCTGTTCATGGAACGGGTCGGCGCGCGGTATTGGATCGCGCGCATTATCATGTCGTGGGGCGTGGTTTCGACGTGCATGATTTTTGTGCGCTCGCCGCTGACTTTTTACGCGCTGCGCTTTCTGCTGGGCGTGGCGGAAGCCGGTTTCTATCCCGGCATCGTTTTGTACCTTACCTACTGGGTTCCCGGAACCGCCCGCGCGCAGACGCTCGCCCGGTTCCTGGCGCTGACGACGGTTCTGGGGCTGTTTGGCGGGCCGCTTGGCGGCTGGCTGATGACCTTGAACGGGCGGGCCGGGCTGACAGGCTGGCAATGGCTGTTTTTGCTGGAAGGCGTTCCTTCCATGCTGCTCGGTTTTGTGGTTTTGCGCGTGCTGCCGGATCGTCCGGCGCAGGCGGCATGGCTGACTCAGGAGGAGAAAGACGGCATCGCCGCGCGGCTGCTTGAGGAGGCGAAGGACACGCGGCAGGTGCAGCATTTGTCGCTGCGCGTGGCGCTGTCGGAGCCGCGCATTCTGCATCTGTGCCTGATTTTCATTCTGACGGCGACCGGCGGGAACGCGGTCGGCTTTTTCGGCCCGCAATTGATTAAAGCGCGCAGCGGCGGCGCGTGGTCGGACTCGTTTGTGGCCTCCATCGGCGTCATTCCGGCGATTGTCGGAGCGGTCGCCATGCTGCTCGCCGCCGCGCACTCCGACCGCACGGGCGAGCGCCGCCGCCACGTCACGCTGGGGTATTTTGTGGCCGGACTGGGATTTCTGGCCTGCGTGTACGCCCCGACCGCGCCCTGGGTTCTCGCAGCGTTGTCGCTGAACGCGCTGGGCGAGCGCATCGCCGCCGGTTCCTACTGGGCGCTGACCTCAAACCTGATGGGCGCGCGGGCGGCAGCCGGAGGCATCGCGCTCATCAACTCGGTCGGCAACTTGGGCGGCTTGTTTGGCCCGGCTCTGATGGGGGAACTCAAACAGGCCACGCATGGCGGCTATGCGGCGGGGCTGTACATGGCGGCGGGATTATATGTCGCGGCAGCGCTGGCGGCCTGTTTTCTAAAACGCGCGTCCGCGCCGCCGCTGGAAGCGATAGCGCCGGAAGCGGCGGCTTAAAAGGCTAAAGGTCGCGCTCGACGATGTAGCGGGCCAGGGCGCGCAGGGGCGCGGCCCGGTCGTCGAAGGCCGCGAGCGTATGCAGGGCGGCCTCGACTTCGGCGTGGGCGCGGCGGCGCGACTCGTCCAGCCCGTACAATTTCGGATACGTGGCCTTGTCCCGCTCCTCGTCGCTGCCGACCGGCTTGCCGATTTTAGCCTCGTCGCCGGTCACGTCCAGAATGTCGTCGGCGATTTGAAAGGCCAGCCCGATATGCCCGCCATACGCGCGCAGGGCGAGGGCTTGCGCGGCGTCGGCCCCGGCCAGCAATGCGCCCGCCAGAACGGAAGCCGTCAGCAGCGCGCCGGTCTTGTGTTCGTGAATGTAGCGGAGCGTGTCCGTCGTCACGTCCTGTCCCTGCGACTCCATGTCCACGACCTGCCCGCCGACCATGCCCCACGCGCCCGACGCTTCCGCGATCAGGCGCAGGGTGGGCAGCACGCGGTCGGCGGGAAGCCCCCCGGCATTGTCGGCGATCAGCTGAAAGGCGAACGCGAGCAGGGCGTCGCCCGCCAGCAGCGCCATCGCCTCGCCAAACACTTTATGGCTGGTCATCTGCCCGCGCCGGTAATCGTCGTCGTCCATGCACGGCAGGTCGTCGTGAATCAGGCTGAAAACGTGGATGCACTCCATCGCGCAGGCCGTCGGCAGGGCGTCTTCAAACCGTCCGCCGACCGCTTCGGCTCCGGCAAGAACAAGGACAGGGCGCAGGCGCTTGCCGGGAGCCAGCACACTGTAGCGAATCGCCTGGTGCAGCCGCTGCGGGCGCGCGTCCAGCGCGGGCAGCAGGCGTTCCAGCGCGGCTTCCACTTGCTCGCGGCGGGCGGTCAGGTAAGTTCGCAGGTCAAAGGTCAACAGGAATCTCCATTTTATAAAAACGGGTTTTCAACCGACTTTTCCCGCTGTGCGCGTTGTGTTCAGGGTTCCAGGGCTATTATTCATGGTTGGGTTTGTTGGCGCAGGGCGGCGAGTACGGCGTGGAGGGCAGCGACGTGCTGCGCGAAAGGGAACTGCGGCGCGGTCGTGATGCCTGGCGCGAACGTTTCCTCGTCGGCGGGAACGTGCAAAAAACCGGCGCGGGCCGGATGGCCGGTCGTTTTTAGATGGTGCAGCGTCGTGAACAGCGCGTGGTTGCATAGGTACGCGCCTGCGGTATCGGAAAATGCTGCGGGCAGGCCAAGCGCGGCGATGGCGGCGAACTGCGGCTCTGTTGGCAGCGTGACCGACAGCGTGTTGGGCGCGTCGGCGACGATGGCGCGGGCGGGCGGCGTGAAGCCGTCGGCGTCGGTCAGCGGCGCGTCGGCGTTGCGCCCCAGCCGCTCGACGCGCCAATGCGGGCTGCCGGACGCCACGCCCAGCATCAGGATAACATCGAAGGGGCGTCCGCCGCGCCCGCCGATTTCAATCTGCGCCCGCAAAAGGTCGGGGGCGCATTGAAACGAGACCGGCAGGACGCAGCAAGTCAGGTCATGGCCTTTAGCGGCTTCGGGGTCGGCCTCGAAGTGGCGAACCAGCCGCTCGGTCGGGTTGCTGACGACGCGCCCGAACGCCCCGAACCCGGTCAATAGTGTTTGCAGCAACGGCCTGGACTCCCGCATAAATCCCCGCGTCGAACCGAAGTCGGGTAGAGGGCATTCCTTCTACACCTGTCGAAAGTTCTTGCTTCCAGCGCGCTGGCCGGGCGTTGAAAACGTCCGGCAGGAAAAAATAACCGTCTTCCAGACGGCAAGGCCTGGACAAGAACGCCGCGCTTACCGATACGTTTGGCGTCCGCTAGGACGCTTGCCCTTTGCTGCCGGACGTTTCCGACTTCGATTTCAACGCCCGGCAACCCGGACTTTCGACAGCGGCTTGCGTGAAAAACGCTACACGCCGTCCAAGACAATCTTGTCGGCGAGGCGGGCGCGGCGGGCGAAAGTCGCCAGCAGCTGCACCTCTTCCTTGCTGAACTGCCGCGCTTCCTGCGTGTAAATCTCCACGACGCCGACCGTGCGCCGTCCGGCCTTGAGCGGCACGGCGAGGTACGACGCCAGCCGGTCGCGCTGCAGCCAGGAATGGGCGCGGGCGCGGGCGTCCTCGTCCAGCGCGGGCAGAACCAGCGACTGCCCCCGCCGCGCAACCCAGCCCGCCAGACCCTGCCCTAAGGGAATCGCGGCGTCGGGCGGTGTGGCGGCGCGGAAATGGCTCGTCGCCTGCAGGCGCAGCGTTTCGCCCTCGATGCGATAAATGGCGCAGCGGTCAGCGCGCATGATCTCGACGGCCAAATCCGCCAGCAGCTGCGGCAAATCCTGCGCGTCCAGCGCAGCCCCGATTGCGTGGGCTACGCGCCGGAAATAGCCGCGCATCTCGTGGGTTTTGGCCCGCGCGTCCTGATACAGCGTGGCGTTGGCGATGGCGACGCCGCACTGGTTGGCAATCGTGTACAGTAATTCCATCTCGCCAACGGTGAACAGGCGGCGCTTGCCGCTCATGGCGTGGATTACGCCGATAATGTTGTCGCCGACGTGCATCGGCACGCACAGCGTGGACGCGACGCCGAAGCCGTCAATCGGGGCGCTGCGGTTGCGGGCGTCGGCGGCTACGTCGGAAACGGCCTGCGGCGTCTGCCATTCGTAAACCCAGCCCGCGATGCCCTCCCCGACGCGCGGCTTGAGCGCCCGAAACGCTTCCTCATCCACGAAACGCGACAGGCGCGTGTACAGCCGATCCTCGCGCTTGTCGTGGAGCATGAGCGCGAACTTGTCCACTTTCAGCAGGTTCAGCACGCTGTCGCCGACGAAATTCAGGACGCGGTCGAGGTGCAGCGTGGCGTTGACGTGCTGCGACAGATCGTAGAGCGCGGTCGCTTCTTCGGCCCGCCGCTGCGCGTCCTCGTAAAGCCAGGCGTTTTCAATCGCGATGCCCGCCTGCATTCCGACCGCGCTTAACAGCTTCAAATCGTCGGCATGGTAGGCGTCGCGCTGCAAACTCGTGACGAGAACCAGGCCGTGCGTTTCTTCCCGACTGCGAAGGGGAACGATGAGGGCCGAGAGCGCGCGGGCGCGCTCGGAAATATCCTCGAAGTCCGGCTCCAGATCGGCGTCCGCCACCAGACGCGGCTGCGCCGAGGCCAGAACGCGCGCCTGCAATCCCGTGTCCACCGACCATTGCCGCTCGCGCTCCTCTTCTTCCAGCCCGCGCTCGGCAGCAATAAAAAGATGGGTGCGCTCGTCGTTCAGCAGAAACAGCAGGGCGGCGTGGTGTTCCAGGTGGGTGCAGATGGCGTTGAGAACGCTGTCAAGCACTTCCTGCACGTTCAGGCAGACCGAAACCGTGCGGGCCGCATCATACAATACGGCGAGTTCGCGGGACTGTTCGCGGGCGGTCGTGGCGGTGCGCTCGACCAGACGGGCGAGCGCGGCGGTTTCGGCCAGCAGGCTCAAAACGTCGAGGTCGTCCGGCCCGAACGCGCCCATGACTGCGCCGCCCTCGCCCGCCTTGTTCAGGGCCGACAGCGTGCCGATGATCCGTCCGTCCTGCCGAATCGGAACGATGGCGGCGGAGCGTGTCCCGGCCATGCTGTCGGCAAAGGGCGCGGGCGGGCGTCCGGTCGCGGGCATTCCCGGCCCCCCGGTCGCTCCCGCCGTTTCTGTGGCGAAAAGATCGCCGGTCTCCAGGGCGCTGCGCCCGTCCAGCAGCAGGGGCTGCCCGGTCTTCACGACGCTTTCGCCGGGCGAGTCGGCGACCTTGATCCGCAGCCCGACAATCAAGTCGGCGTTTTCGCCCGCCGCCGCCACAAAATCGAGCATCTCGCGCCCGTCGGCCAGCAGACACAGCGCGGCGCTGGCCGCTTCCGTCAGACGGCAGGCCTCCTCGACCACGATTTGCTGGATGTCGCTGGCGGGGAGCGCGGCCCCCAGCGCCTCATGCAGGCGGCGCAGGGCGGCG
>JBBRNU010000047.1:0-12855 GCA_038230115.1 Chthonomonadales bacterium
AGACGGGCGAGTCAAAAGGACGGGCAAGTCAGGCTGCCAACCAATACGCGGTGGGCGAACGCGACCATTTCCAAACCATTTTACCCTGCAAGTGCAAGTTCCATGCCAGCGTGAGGGCGAGGGAAAAGTTTGAGCCGAAAATTTAAGGTTCGGCTGGCAGGCGATTGCATGGGCAATCGCTTCCAAGCGAAAAAGCGGGCGGGAATACCAGTTCATCGGGGGCGTCGCAAAGAAAACCCCTCCCGGACTGAAAAACGCCAGGAGGGGCGGGAACGGAAGGCCGAACCGTCGTCAATCGGGCAGGTCGGCGAAGGTGGGCAGATAGGTGCGCCACACGTCGTTTTTGCGGCCCAGAAGGTATTTCGTCAGGCTGATATAGGGAACGTAGCGCGGGCGGCGCGGCGGGCGGGCCAGTTTCATGCCGACCTGATGCGCGAGCTTGTCGCTTTTCTTCATGTTGCACTTGCGGCAGCACGTCACCAGATTTTCCCACGAGGCCGCGCCGCCCGCCCGCTTGGGAATTACGTGGTCAATCGTCAGGTCTTTCGAGGTCGCGCCGCAGTATTGGCACAGGTAATTGTCGCGCGCGAATACGGTGCGCCGGGACAATTTGAGTTCCGGCAGGGGGCGGCGCACGTGGCTGCGAAGCTTGACGACCGAGGGAACGACAAAGCGGCCATCCGCCGTCCTCGCCATTTCGTCGTCGGTATGCAGCACATCCGCCTTGCCAAGATACAACATGACGATGGCGCGACGCAGGTTGCAGACGTTCAGCGGCTCATAATCGCTGTTCAGCACTAGCACTTCCTGGTTCATGGCGTCTCGTTCCCCTTTCGCTCGAATTTCCCGGCCCCGCGATTGGCGGCGCAATGTATGGATAAATAAAGCCCGTGCCGTATCGAAATTGAACGTCCCCGGCGATCCCTGTTGAAGAGAGTAAAAAGCCCGTAAACGCAAAACCCCGCCCTATGCTGACAGCACAGAGCGGGGCGAAGTTGCGGCGGCGCAAAAACAGGCAGGGTGCAAATGAGGGCGGCGACTATATCCGTCCGGCATTTGTTGACCGCTGCGACATCCGCAGGCCGTCGCGACAGAAGACAACGCGCTCCCGCCTGCGGCGTCAAGCCGTCGTATCGCTCTTAAGGTAGTATACGGAATGGGACAGGGCATTATCAGCAGTTTTCCATGCGAAAGCGGCGCGCTTGCCGTCGCCAGGCAATTTTGCGCGCCTGCCTTTCTGCAAGATCAGGATAACCAAAGGCTTCGCGGCGGTGTCAAAGATAGTATATCAAAAGTTGAGGCGGGTGTCAAGCGGCATTCGCGGGCGTTTACGGTCGCATCCAGGCCGGAACGAAAAGGAAACGCCCGGATGGGTTTTTGACGCAGGCAAATTTGCTGGCTCCGATGAACCTTCGCGCGTATCTCGCGTCAGAAAGGGTTGAACTCTGCAAGGACAACTTCGAGGGAGGGTACGATGAATCGTTTCATGCGCGCGGCAATTGCCGCAGGAGTATTGCTGACAATGGGCGCGGCGGCGTTCGCCCAAGCCCCGGAAGCCCCGGTTGCCCGCCAGGGAGGTGGGCGGGGGCAGGGACGCGGCTTGACACTGGCGGCGATTCCGATTCCGGTCATGGACACGTTCGCCACGCTGAAAGACGACCAGAAGACAAAAATCACGGCGATTCAAGACCGCTACAAGACCGATATGGCGGCCAACCGTCCGGCAGGCGGACAGATGACGCCGGAAGACCGCGCCAAGATAACCGAGACGAACCGCAAGGCGTCCGACGACATCAAGGCCGTCCTGACCAAAGAGCAGGCCGATGCGGTCGAGGCCGCCCTGCCGATGCTGAACCTGGTTCGCACGTCGCGGGCGTTTCCCCTGGACGTGATTCCCGACTTGAAACTGACGCCCGACCAGATCAAGAAGCTGGAAACGCTGGCGACAGACACGAACGAAAAATCCCGCGCTATTCCCCGTGAAGAGCGCCAGACCAAGATGCGCGAAATCAACGCCGAGGCCAAGACGCAGATCGAGGCCATGCTGACCGACACGCAAAAAGATATCATCAAGGCGCACCCGAACGCGAACCCGCGCAAAGCGGCGGGCGACGCAAACGCCGCCGCCACGCCGAAAAAAGAATAACGCGCTTGTGAACGCGGCGGTTCGGGCGACATCCCGTTTTCGCCGCCGAACAGTTGAAAATCTGCGCCCGTTGGTAACTTTCGCGTTGCCAGCGGGCGTTTTTGCGTCGGCGAACTATCCAACTGTTGAAGCGGTCGTTCATCCCAGGGTTTTAACCCTGGACGACTAACCGGGGGCATTGGAGCGCCACGCAAAATTTGAAATCCGTCCACATAGCAAAAGCGGCAGGATTTTCGCCCGATTTGTGTGAAAACCTTTTGCGCGGACGGCGGCTTTTCTGCTGAGAAGGGCAAGAAGCGCCGGGTTTGCGCCGACAACCATAGAGAGTGATGCGCGGCAACATCAGAGGGCGCAGGGAAACGGAAACGGCGGGCGAGGAGGAAAGTTTTGGCGCAGGCGGGAGGGGAGGCGAACCCAATACCGGTCGGGCAGCGGCTGGAATACATTGATGGCCTACGCGCTCTGGCCGCGCTCTGGGTGCTGCTCGGTCACGCCTATTACGAACCCGGCAACGGCTACTACGCCTCGCGCTGGATGACGCGCCTGGCGCTGCACTACGGGCATATCGCCGTAGACGTGTTCATCGCGCTGTCGGGCTTTTGCCTGATGCTGCCCCTCGCGCGGCGCGGCGGAACGTTGACAAAGGGGGCGGTCGGGACATTTTTTCGCCGCCGCGCGCTTCGCATTCTGCCGCCCTACTATGCCGCCCTCGCGCTTTCCATTGCGTTCATTCTCGTCGCGGCGCATCGGCCCACCGGAACCGTCTGGGACAATACCCTTCCCCTGACCCCCCGCTCCGTTCTGGCCCACCTGTTTTTGCTGCACGATCTGCCGATTACCGGCAAAGACGGCAACCTCAATTATCCCCTGTGGAGCATTGCGGTCGAGTGCCAGATTTATCTGTTTTTCCCGCTCATCGCGCTTTCGCTGGCGCGCTGGGGCAACGCCCGAACCCTGGCCTGGACGATTGGCGCGGGGCTGGCGCTGCACCTGCTGACGAAGGGCTGGCTGGCCGACGCGATGCCCTGGTATCTCGGCCTGTTCGCGATGGGCGCGGTCGCGGCGCGGGAATGCGCGCGAAACCCGGCCCGCTTTCAGGAAGGTTTTCGACCGCTTCTCATCGGCTTATGGACCCTGGTTCCCGTCAGCATCGCGCTCCTGGGGCGAACGCGCATTCTCCAGGCCTACCCGCTGTTCGATACGCTCGTCGGCGTCGCGACGGCCTTGCTTTTAGCGGTCACGTTCGCCGATGCGCCTTCGCAGCGTTATTGGCTGACCCGCCTGCTTGCCTGGCCCCCATTAGCCGCGCTGGGCGTCTTTTCGTACAGCCTGTATCTGGTTCATGCGCCCCTGCTGCACGCCGCTTATTTATTGCTGACGCCTGCGCTGCATCCCGCCCCGCCCGTCATGTTCGGCCTCCTGCTGCTGTGCAGCCCGCTCATCGTCGGCACGTCCTACCTGTTCCACCTTGCCTTCGAGCGCCCCTTCATGCGCCGCAAACCTTAAACGCGCCCGCCAATCTTCTCAGCGCGGTTCGGGCCGGTCGAATCATAGACCTGGCGGCTGGCCGCTTCCTGTTTTTTCTCTTCCTCGCCGATCCGATAAACGAGCATTCGCAGCGAACCGAAAAGGGCGGCCAGAACGAGGTAACTGAGAATCGGAACCAGGAACAATTGGCCGGACGGCAGCACAACGCGCGAATGCCAGAACTGCACCATGCGAAACGTCAGCGGATACGTGGCGACGAACGAGACGACAAGGGTCAAACGCGCCGCGCCCTTATTGTCATTGCGCCGAAGCGTAGCCAGGCTGACGAAAACAAGCGGACAAAGCGCCAGTAAATCGTAGCGCTGATGATATACCATCAGCAGCGAAAAAGCCATGAGCGCGCTGCACCAGAGCAGTACGAAAGAGGGGTCGCGTGCAAGTCGCGTTTTCTGCGCGCGGCGGAGAACAAGCCCCAGATACAAAAGGAACCCGACATCGAACAGCAGTCCCAGCGTTTTCGCCAGCGCAAGGGTCCGAACCCATGCGCTGAACAAGAACCGGGCGTGAAGTTGATCCGTCGCCCACTGCTCCGGGCCGCGATGACACGGAGCGAATCGGGCGAGCGGCGAAGCGCTGTCCGACCGCAAATAAGGCGTCAGAACGTCGAGCGCGCTGGGGTAATTCGTGCTGCCGGGGTCTTCGAAATGGCGCATCGTTTCGCGGTACGCCCGAACCGTAGCGACCGGGCCGGTGGGAAGCAGGGCCGCGACATTCAACACGACGACCGCGCCTGCGAGAATGCAGAGCGCCCGGTAATGGCGCTGTAAAAGCAGCAGGCCGACGACGGGCAGCAGGTACGTGGGCTTGAAACTAATCAAGACCCCCAGCGCGACCGCCGTGCCGAGGCGCCCCTCGATCAGCGCGCAGGCAAACCAGAGCGCAAGCGCGACCGCAAGCGCCGTCGGCTGGTGAAGCGCAAGATTCCAGCGCAAACTTCCACTGATCGCCGTCAGGCCGAGCGCCAGAAGCCGCAGCGAAACCGGCCAATCGGGAAGAACCCGCCGCGAAAACCGCCAGACGCCAGCCAGGAGGAGGGTGAAAACGCCAAACCGCCACAGCAGATCGGCGAGCGGAAAGGGGAGTAGACTGAGCGGCGCGGCGAGCAGCGAACAGAACGGCAGGTAATAGTAAACCTGGAGCGTCGCGCTGGAGGGGCCGTCGGGAACCTGGAAGGCGGGCGTTCGACCATACGGGGGAATGCCGCGCCGCCACGCCGTCCCGGCCAGATAAAGCTGGTCGAAATCGGAATGCCCGGCCCATTTCGTGCGCCACAGCAGGACGGCGAAGACGACCAGCGCCAGTCCGCCCATTATTCCGGCAGCGATATGAGCAAGAGGCGCGAAACGACGCGCCCTGGATAAAAGCGAGGGCTTGGCTGGCATGACAAAATGCCTCCTCGGAATTTATTAGGCGCGACGATGCGTCAGGGGGCGAAAGTCAAACCGTTGCGAACAGTTTCTCGGCGTCCACGATTTCGTAGCGGTAGCCCTGCTCGGTCAGGAAAAGCTGGCGGTGGGTGGCGAACTCTTGATCGCGGGACTCACGGGTCACGAGCGAGTAGAAATGCGCGATGCTGCCATCCGACTTGGGCCGCAGAATGCGCCCCAGTCGCTGCGCCTCTTCCTGCCGCGAACCGAACGTACCGGACACCTGAATCGCGACATTGGCGTCGGGCAGGTCTATCGAGAAATTGGCGACTTTCGAAACGATGAGAATTTTGATGTCGCCGCGTTTGAAAGCCGTGTAAATCTGCTCGCGTTCGCGCTGCGGGGTCTTGCCCGTGATGACCGGAGCCTCAAACCGCTGCACGATGCTGTCTAATTGCTCCAGATACTGCCCGATGACCAGCACGTTGTCGGCGCGATGCCGTTCCAGCAGGGCGGCGATCACGTCTTCTTTGCTTGGATTGACCGAGGCCAGACGGAACTTCTCGCGCGGGTCGGCAACCGCGTATTCCATGCGGGCGCTTTCCAGCATCGGCACGCGGATTTCGGTGCAGACGGCGGTCGCGATCCAGCCCTGTTTTTCCAGTTCCTTCCAGGGAACATCGGCTTTCTTCGGCCCGATGAGCGAAAACACGTCGTCCTCGCGGCCATCTTCGCGCACCAGGGTCGCCGTCAATCCCAGCCGCCGCTTGGCCTGAATTTCCGCCGTGATGCGAAAAACCGGCGCGGGCAGCAGGTGAACCTCGTCGTAAATAATTAAGCCCCAGTTCTGCTTGTTGAACAGGTCTAAATTCAAATAGCCCTCGGCGGCCTCCTGCGTGTCGGCCTGACTCGCCGCCAAATCCCACTCGTCCACCTCGACGCCCAGAATGGCGTCGGCCTGCCCCTTTTTGCCCCGGCGCGCTTTGGCCGGATCGCGTCGCGCCGTCAGCACCTGATACGTGGCGATGGTGACCGGGCGAAGCACTTTATGTTCGCCGCTGTACTCGCCGATCTGCTCTTCGGTCAGCGTGGTTTTGTCCAGAATTTCGTCGCGCCATTGTCGGGCAGCGGTGATGCCGGTCACGATAATCAGCGTCTGCATCTGCGCTTTCGCCATCGTCGCCATGCCGATAATCGTCTTGCCCGCGCCGCAGGGCAGCACAAGGGCGCCGCTGCCGCCCGTCGCCGAACCGCCCGCCCAGAACGCGCTCGCCGCCTGTTCTTGATACTCGCGGGGCAGGAACGGCAGACCCTTGCGCGTCACCTCGCGCAGGCGAATTTCCAGATGCTCGCCGTCCGTATAGCCCGCCAAATCCTCGATTGGGAATCCGACCTTGAGCAGGGCCATCTTGATGCGCCCGCGCTCCAGAAGCGGAACTTCGACGGTGCGCGCGTCGAGGGCGTTGAGCAGGTATTTTTGCACGGACTTGGTATGCCGAATCTCGGTCATCAGCAGGTTGTCGTCGGCGCGCAGCAGCAGCATTCCGTCCTGCTTGAACAGTTTCAGCCGCCCGTACCGGCCCACGTAATCGTGAATATCGTGCGTGATGTTGCCCGGAACGTCATATTTGCTGTACTCGTTCAGCACGGTTACCATGTCGTCGGCGCTCATGCCAGCGGAGCGCGCGTTCCAGAGCGATAAGGCGGTCAGGCGGTAGGTATGGATATGTTCGGGGCTTTTGATGAGTTCGCAGAAGCCCGCCAGCAGGTCGCGGCATTCCTCGTAGCGCGGATTGTCCACCTCCAGCAGAGCGGTGCGGTCGGACTGGACGATGAGCGGGTTTTGCGGGTTGTACGCCATGCCAAACAAGCCTCCTGAAACCGGATGAAACGTGGTCGTGCGCGACCTTCCGCTTATTATGACACAAGTGGGCGGCTGCGTCTGCAAAGCGCAGGGCTGTAAAAGCCTCGCGCTGGAAGCGCCCTGGCGCCGGGCCTATAAAAGACCCGGCATGGAGGCTTCGCGCGCTTCGCTGGGCGTCCTCACGGACGCAAAGACGTTCGCGCCAAAAGGTTGGCGCGTTCGAGTAGCTGCGTCAGGGTTTGAACCACCGAGACACCGAGGCGCAGAGAAGATGCAAAGGCGTTCATGCCAACTTACTGCTGATGCCAGCCTGCTCGTCGACCGGGCATGAATGCCCGGTCTAATATGCCAAGACCACCTTCGTGGCCTGCAATGCTTATGCGCCAGCGCGTGTTTAGCCCGCGCAGGCGGGCTTTGCGTTTTAGAACGGGCATGAATGCCCGGTCGTTCAAGTCTTCACGGCAAAACGTCCATTCGCTCGGATGACGAAAAGTTTACCCGTTCTACATGTCCCATCCGCATGTCCCATCCGCGAGGACGGTTGGCGAAGCCTCCGTGCCGGGTCTTTTATAGGCCCGGCTAACGTTCGCCTTGATCTGATTAGAGGTATACTCGCGGACAGCGAAGCGAAAAAGCGATAGACAGAAATTAGAGAGAAGACAGAAAAGAGGGGCGCGCACGTGCGGATTGCTCTGATTGACCATCATTTGAAAAATTGGCACGCCGACACGTTTTTGCGCCTGCTGCAAAGCGGGGCGGCGAGCGATCTAGGCGACGGCCAGCCCGAAATCGTCAGCGCGTGGGAGGCGGAACCGACCCCGGCGACGTCGGATTGGCGCGAAACCAACGGCATACCGCGCGCCGACAGTCTGGAAGCCGCGGTCGAGGCCGCCGACGTCGTTATGGCGCTCGCCCCGGACAACATAGACTGCCACCGGGCGTTTTGCGAGCGCGTCCTGCCGTTCGGTAAGCCCACGTTTCTGGACAAATTTCTTGCGCCGAATCTGGGCGACGCTCAGGCGATTGTCGCGCTTGCAGAGCGCTGGAATACGCCCCTGCTGTGTTCCTCGGCGCTGCGGTACGCGCAGGAGTTGGAAGAGCTGCTTACAGCCGTCAGCGGGCCGGTCGGCGAGATGTTTTCGCGGGGGATGGGGCAGTGGGGCGGATACGGCATTCATTCCGTGTCGCCGGTCGTGCGGGCGATGGGCGGCGGGGCGCGGCGGCTGATAGATACCGGGGTTCCGGGGGCGAGCGTGGTCACGCTGGATTATGGCGACGGGCGGCGGGCGAACATCGAAACGCGCGCCTGCGATAACGGTTACGAGGTCTTCGGGTGGCAGCTTGGCGTTCGCGACGGCAGTCAATATCGGGTCGCGCAGGTGAAGCGGTTCGAGCAGTTCTATATCAACCAACTGCGGGCCATCGTCGCGTTTTTCGCGTCCGGCGTCCCCGATATGCGTCTGGACGAAGCCCTCGAAATCGTGGCGATTCTGGAAACCGCCGCGCGGTCGCAGGCGGAAGGAAACGTCTGGGTGTCGCTAACGGGCGCATGAAGGCCAAAACTTCGGGCGACTGGTAGGAAGGGAATTAAAATCGCGCGTTGAACGCGGCGAACGGGCAGAGAACGGGAATAAATCCCCGTTCTGAAATGCACAGACCACCTTCGTGGCCTGCAATGCCAATGCCGAAGGCCTAAGCGCGTAGTCAACCAGTGAAAACCTGCGAGACGAGCGCGCATTTAAGCCCGCGCAGGCGGGCTTCGCATTTCAGAACGGGGATTTATTCCCGTTCTGTTGTCTTTCAGAACGAGGTTTCAACCCCCGTGTCGTCGTGTCCCAGAAGACGTCAATCTGAACCCTCAATCGGCGCTGTCGCCGAAGAGGGTTTGCAGGCGCTCGGCGGCGTGCTGCTCGATGTTGAAAAACGACATCTCGAAGGCCAGCGTCCACAGCATAATCAGCGCCTCGTCGGAAGGGCGATCCAGCACACGGGCGAAAAAATCTTTGAGAATCTCCTCATAGGTGGTTTTGGTCTCGTTCAACTCGATGCGGGCGCGCGGCGTCTCCTGGAAAATATCCTCCTGATGCCTTCCCATAAAATCCCGCACGTTGGCGGGCGTGGCCCGTTCCAGGTTACGCCCGAATTCGCGCCGCACCGCCGCCCGGAACTGGTCTAATTTGGACTCGCTCCCGCCGAAATCGTCTTGCCCCGCCATGTCGCCGCGCTCCTTAATCGCCCTTCAATCGCGCTTCTCTTGCATCCCGCTCGCTTTTCAAGGCGGGACTCAATCGCCTGCCGAATTCAACGCTCATTCGCCGTCTGGCCCGCGTCTTCCTGCCCCGATTTGCGATTTCTTCACTTAACTCTTAACGGCGCGCGGCGTCCTGCCAGTTCCCGCGCGGGCGCAAAAGTCCGCTGGTCGGCGCGGCGCCGCAGCCAGAATGTCGGACCGACGCAACCGGGCGAAAAGCGGGCCGCAAAAAACGCTCGCTTGACGGCTGTCGGCGCGGAGCGAAAAAATCGTCCGCTGACGGTTGACAGCGGACGGCTTTTGAAGTACAATAATCAGGTTTGCGCTGGAAAACGCGGCGGATACTGTTTTAAGTTCAAGGAGGCGGCCCCGAAAGGTATTTCCCTTTCACCTGGTGTTGCTTAGAGTCCCAACGGTCTCTCAGGAAGTTTTTCGCCTGCCTTGCCCCTCCGCCGCTCCGTGAGGGGTTTTTTCACGCCTCCCCGCCAGACCGCCCATTTTCGCCTCGCCCGCGCGCCGGAATGACCTGAAACCCGTGCGGCGACGCGCCGTTTTGTCATCGTCGCGCCTTGCTGTTTTATTGCTATCGAACCGGAACGCTACAAAGGGGATTTGCTCACAATATGCCCACGATCAATCAGCTCGTCCGCAAAGGACGCAAGCGCGTGATTAAGAAAACCAAAGCGCCCGCGCTCCGGGGCAACCCGCAGCTGCGCGGCGTGTGCCTGCTGGTGAAGACCGTCTCGCCCAAGAAACCGAACTCGGCCCTTCGCAAAATCGCGCGCGTTCGCCTGACCAATAAGACGGAAGTGACCGCCTACATTCCGGGCATCGGACACAATTTGCAGGAACACTCCGTCGTCATGATCCGCGGCGGGCGTGTCAAGGACTTGCCGGGTGTGCGCTATCACATCGTGCGCGGCACGCTGGACACCGCGGGAACCCGCGACCGCAAGTCGAGCCGCTCGAAATACGGAACCAAGAAGCCCAAATAATACGAATTGTCATCGGGGCGTCCGACGCTGAACGCGCGGCGCGTCAGGACAGCGCTTTCCAATTTGCCCCGACGCCCGATGCCGAACGCGCGACGTTCCCCGAAGGAGAGTTTCCCTATGCCACGAAAAGGCGCAATTCGCCCGCGACCGATCACGCCCGATCCGATTTACAACAGCATTCTCGCCCAGCGCTTTATCAACCGCCTGATGGTGGACGGTAAAAAGAGCGTCGCCGAGCGCATCTTCTACAATGCGATGGAGCAGATCGAAGCCCGCGCCAAGCGCCCCGCGCTGGAAGTATTCGAGGCGGGCCTTCGCAACGTGATGCCCGTGATCGAAGTCCGCCCGCGCCGCGTCGGTGGCTCCACGTATCAGGTTCCGATTGAAGTGCGGCAGGAACGCCGCGTCGCCCTCGCTCTGCGCTGGGTTGTCACCAACGCACGCAAGCGGACGGGCCGCAGCATGGCCGAAAAGCTCACGGGCGAACTGCTGGACGCCGCAAATAACAGCGGTTCCAGCGTAAAGAAAAAAGAAGATATTCACCGCATGGCCGACGCCAACAAAGCGTTCGCGCACTATCGGTTTTAGGTCGCCGGAAGACAGGCGCTTGAGGAAGCGCGCGTCGTTTCGGCGACGAGTTTCCTCCGCGCAAAGTCTCCGGGAAATGGCAGCGTTGGCATTTTCATCTGCCGCAGGGCGGGCGACCGGGCGATGCATCGCGAGGACGGGATAGTTGTCCGCCCGAACCGAAGGGACACGCGAATTGCAACTCCTGGAGGCACGTTAGGAAAACAATGGCACGACAATACGCTTTGGAAAAAACTCGCAATATCGGGATCGCCGCCCACATTGACGCGGGCAAAACGACCTGCACCGAACGCATTCTTTTCTACACGGGCCGCACCCACAAAATCGGCGAAGTGCATGAAGGCGCAGCGACCATGGACTGGATGGTTCAGGAACAGGAGCGCGGCATCACCATTACCTCGGCGGCGACCACCTGCTTCTGGGGTCTGGAGACCGACCCGGCCACGAACCTGCGCCAGCAAACGCACCGCATCAATATCATTGACACGCCGGGCCATGTGGACTTTACCGTCGAGGTCGAGCGCTCGCTGCGCGTGCTGGACGGCGTTTGCGCGATCTTCTGCGCGGTCGGCGGCGTGCAGCCGCAGTCCGAAACCGTCTGGCGGCAGGCCAACAAATACAAGGTTCCGCGCATCGCCTTCGTCAACAAGATGGATCGCATGGGCGCGAACTTCTATAATGTCGTGAGCCAGATGAAAGACCGGCTGGGCGCGAACGCGGTTCCGATTCAACTGCCGATTGGCACGGAAGCGGAATTCGTCGGCGTCGTAGACCTGGTGCTGATGAAAGCGATTCGCTACACGGACGAGGCCGGTCAGACGTTTGAAATCGTGGATATTCCCGCCGATATGACCGACCTGGCGAACGAGTACCACACCAAGCTCATCGAAGCCGCCGCCGAAGCCGACGAAACGCTCATCGAAAAGTATCTCGAAGGCGAAGCGATCACGCAGGACGAAATGAAGATCGCAATTCGCAAGGGAACGGTCGCCGGCACGCTGGTTCCGGTTCTCTGCGGCTCGGCCTACAAGAACAAGGGCGTTCAATTGCTGCTCGATGCGGTTATCGAATATCTGCCCTCGCCGGTTGACGTGGACGCCATTCCCGGCACGAACCCGGACACCGGGGTGGAAGACTCGCGCAAGCCTTCCGACGAACAGCCGTTCAGCGCGCTGGCTTTCAAGCTGGCGACCGACAAGTACGGCCTGCTGACGTTCTTCCGCGTCTATTCCGGCACGCTTTCGACCGGGCAGACAATCCTGAACGCCACGCGCGACCGCAAAGAGCGCGTCGGGCGCATCGTCCGAATGCACGCCAACACCCGCGAAGACGTGGACATGGTCTATTCCGGCGACATCGCGGCGATTGTGGGCCTGAAAGATACCAAGACGGGCGACACGATCTGTGATGAAAAAGCGCCCATCCTGCTCGAAAACATCACGTTCGCCGAGCCGGTCATTTCCATTGCCATCGAGCCGAAGACCAAAGCCGATCAGGACAAGCTGTCCACCGCCCTGCAGAAGCTGTCGAATGAAGACCCGACCTTCCGCGTCAACACCGACCCGGAAACGGCGCAGACCATTCTCAGCGGCATGGGCGAGCTGCATCTGGACATCAAGGTGGACATCCTGAAGCGCGAGTATGGCATTGACGCCAACTTCGGCGCTCCGCAGGTCGCGTATCGCGAAAGCATCCATCGTAAGGCGGTGGCGCGCGTTCCGTTCAAGCGGCAGACGGGCGGCAGCGGTCAGTACGGCGACTGCGAGTTGGAAGTGGAACCGCTTGAACCGGGCAAGGGCTACGAGTTCGTTAACCGGACGGTCGGCGGCTCGATCCCGAAGGAATACATTCCGGGCATCGAAAAGGGCGTCAAGGAGTCGCTGGAAAGCGGCGTCGTGGCGGGTTACCCGGTCGTAGACATTCGCGTCAGCGTCGTGGACGGCTCGTACCATGACGTGGACTCCAGCGAAATCGCCTTCAAGGTGGCGGCCAGCCAGACCCTGAAGGAAGCCCTGCGCAAAGGACGCTCGTACCTGAAAGAGCCGATCATGGCGATTGAAGTGACGACGCCCGAAGGCAACATGGGCGACGTGATC
>JBBRNU010000048.1:0-12800 GCA_038230115.1 Chthonomonadales bacterium
CAGTTCGGCTTTCGGGTTGTTGGCCCCGCTCATCTGGTAGGCGCTCGACAGCATGATGCGGCGATGCAGTTTCTTGAACGACCAGCCGTCCTGAACGAAAACCGCCGCCAGCCAGTCCAGCAGTTCCGGCTGCGTCGGGCGGTCGCCGAGCAGACCCCAATTGTCCGGCGTTCGCACCAGACCCTCGCCGAAATGCCCCTGCCACACGCGATTGACCGCGACTCTGGCGGTCAGGGGATGCTCCGGGCGCGTCAGCCACTGCGCGAGTTCCAGCCGCCCGCTGCGCTTGTCGTCAATGGCAGGCAGTTTGTCGCCGCCCAGAACCAGAAGAAATTTGCGCGGCGCGACCTCGCCCAGACTCAGCGTGCTGCCCCGGACGTGAACCCGGACGTCCTCGATTTTTCCTTCTTCGACTGCCAGCGTGAGCGGGGGCTGGGGCGTGGCGGCTTCCGAGGCAGCGACCGCTTCCTGCGCTTTCTTCACGGCTATTTGCGTAGCTTCGGGATACAGCGCTTCGGGCTTTTCCGGCAGCGTGAGCAGGCCGTCTTTGGCGTCCGTCAGCAGTTTGCGGGCCGCGTCCAGACTGGCGATCTTGTGCAGTTTCGCGGCGAAATGTTCCGTCAGGGCGACGTTCAGGCCGTCCGCTTCGGCGATCTCTTCAGCAGTTTTAGGTGCGGGAACGTTGGGCGCGACGAGCGCGGCGGCAGGGACGATCAGCAGCTTGTCGAAATGCGGGATGTAGATGTCGCGCTCGATGCGAAGCGTGTTCTTTCCGGCGTGGAAACGAAACCGGCCCTCGGCTTCCCACTTCTGGCCGTCGGGCTGAAAACTGCCGGTGTTTTTGCCCGCCGCGCTTGCGCGAACGACTTTGCCGTTGAGCAGCAGTCGAACCGGGCGCTCCTCGGCGGAAGCGTAGCGCAATTCCACCTGATACGCGCCTTCGCTGGGAACCGTTATGTCCCATTCGGCGAAATCCGGCGTCGTGGCGTTCGTAATGACGCCGATGCCCTTGCCGTAAGTCACGAAATCCCGGTTGACGTTGCCCCGGTCGAAATTTTCGGCTTCGAGCAGGATGCGCTTCGGGGCGTCCGGTCGGGCCGGGGTTTCCGCAACCGAAACCAGAGGCGGCTGCTGCGCGAGCGTCCACCCGGCGCGCAGGTATTTTTCAGCGTTTCGATGCATCTCGGCCCGCAATTGCGCGTCGGCGGGATCGGTCAAGGCTTTCAACGCGGTTCGAGCGGCCTGCGTTTTCTGTACCTGCGCGGCGATCTGCGTTTGGAGGGTCCGGGTCAGCAGCGGGCGCTCATAGACGCGCGAGACGAACCCCATGTCCTGCATCGCCCGCGTGCTTTTGAAGATGCCCGCGAGGGCATAATAGTCTTTGGTCGGGATCGGATCGAATTTGTGGTTGTGGCAGCGGGCGCAGGCGACCGTCAGGCCCAGAAACGCTTTGCTGGTCACCTCGATTTGCTCGTCAACGATGTCCATTGTCAGCTTGGGCTTGTCCTGCTCGGCCAGAACTTTCGGCCCCAGGCACAGGAACCCGGTCGCCGTAAGCCGCTCGTTGCGCGTGGCCTCGTCGGGCGAAGGCATCAGGTCGCCCGCCAGCTGCTCGCTCAGGAATTCGTTGTAGGGCTTGTCTTTGTTGAAGGCGGCGATCACGTAATCGCGGTAGCGGAACGCATTGCCGAACGCCAGATTTTCGTCCTGCCCGTTGGAGTCGGCGTAGCGGGCCACGTCGAGCCAATGCCGCCCCCAGCGCTCGCCATAATGCGGCGACGCCAGCAGACTGTCCACGACTTTGGCAAAGGCATTGGGCGCGGTATCGCGCAGGAAAGCGGCGACTTGCTCCGGCGAGGGCGGCAGGCCGATAAGGTCAAAATAAGCGCGGCGGATCAGCGTGCGCTTGTCGGCGGGCGGGGCCGGTCGCAGCCCCTTCGCTTCCAGGCGGTTCAAAAGGAAGCGGTCAATCGGCGACTTGCTCCAGAGCGCGTTTTTCACGACGGGCGGCGCGGGTTTGCGAACCAGGCGGAATGACCAGAAGGCGCGCTGCGCGGGCGTGAGGACGTACTCGCCGCCAGCCGCCGCCTCGCCCGCTTCCGCCTTCGGTTTGGCGTCGGGCCAGGGCGCGTTCATCTTGACCCAGGCGGTCAGCGCGGCGATCTCGTCGGGCTTGAGCTTGCCGGTCGGCGGCATCTGCACTTTGCCCGAATATTCCACGACCTTCACGAGCAGGCTTTTCGCGGCATCGCCCGGAATCAGGGCCGCGCCGGAAGCGCCACCGTGCAGCAAAGCCGCGCGCGAGTCCAGACGCAATCCGCCCGACTGCTGTTTGTCGTTGTGGCAGACAAAACAGTTGGCAGCCAGAAGCGGGCGCACTTTCGTCTCGAAAAAAGCGGATTGGGCAGGCGTGACCGGCGTGTTGGCGTCGTCTGCCGCAAGGCCGTTCGACGCGCTGAGAAGCAGGAGCGCGCCGGGCAGAAGCATTCCTGTCCAGCCCAGCAGCGCAGCAAATTTTTGAGGGGGTTCAGGCAAAATGGTTCCGCCGCCTTCATTCTTCATTGTCGCAAGGTAATCGCAGCCTTTTTGACAACGAACGCGGCGGCTTGTTACGGCAAATCGCGGGAAGCGCCGGAATTCAATGGCAAAATTTCCCCGGCCAACGCCGCTTCGCTTTCGGCGCGTTGGCGCGAGAAAATAATTTTCGCGGGGCCGTTGCAAAAAAAGAGGGACTGTGTTACAATAGGAACGGCGCGGAGAGATGGCTGAGTGGTCGAAAGCGGCTGACTGCTAATCAGTTGTAGTATCTTATGGTACTACCTCGGGTTCGAATCCCGATCTCTCCGCCATTCCACCCTTTTTCGCATTGCTGGCTGCCCGTTTGCTTACTTCGCCCGCCGCGTTTTCAGGAGTTCCACCTTGTCCTCTCACTCGACTCCTTCGCGCCTGCGCGCCTGCCTGCCCGTCCTCGCCTGTTTTTCGCTTTCTCTTCTTCTATCGCCGCCCGCTCACGCCAGCAGCGGCAAAAAATATGTCGCGCTCCGCCAGCAGGCGCGCTGCGACCGCCGTTTGACCTACGCCGCCGCCCAGCAAAACCCCGCCGCTTACGAAGGCCAGACTCTCGAACTGCGCGGCATTGTCGGCGGCACGGCGGAAACGCAGGATGGCGGGCTGACCCTGATGCTGACCCTGCCCGACCGCAGCGCCGTCACGCTCGATATACCGTCTGCCGAAGTCGCCACCGTCAAAGAGTACAGCACGCCGACGCTGCGCGTTCTGGCCCGCATCGGGTCGGGCGCAGCGGGCAACGTGGTTCCCCTCAACGTTCTCGCGGTCGCCCACGACAGCGCCGTCAGCGCCATTGAAGTCGAGGCCGCCGCCCGGACGCAGGCGCGGGTTCAAAGCGAGGACTACGCGCGGAGCGAACAGGCGCGGTGGCAGTCGCAAACGCGGCGGGCGTCCCGACGCAGCCCGGCTTACGCCTCGCGCGGCGGCTATTCGCGCCCGATGCCGTCGAATGGCTCGTCTGCCGCCCTCGCCGCCACGCTGCCCGACGCCGCCCGCGCCTGCTATCCCGCTTATTACGAGTTCATCGCGCGCCAGAACCCGCGCTTGAGCGAAGCCCAGGTCGGCCAGATCACCTTTCATCTGTTGCGCTGCTCCTACCAGAGCAATCTTGATCCGCGCCTGATGGTCGCCATGATTATCGCCGAGTCCAATTTCAACCCCTCCGCTGTCTCGCATTCCGGGGCGACAGGACTTGGGCAGTTGATGCCGGGAACCGCCCGCGCCCTGGGCGTCAACAATCCCTATGACATCGCGCAGAACGTCGAAGGCAGCGTGAACTATCTTGCCAGCCGCATGAACACGTTCGGCAGCGACATGAGTCTGGCCCTCGCCGCGTACAATGCGGGCGCGGGCGCGGTGATGAAATATCACGGCGTGCCACCCTACCGCGAAACACAGGCGTATGTCCGCAAAATTCGCGAATGCTATGACTGGCTTTGTACCCCGAAATAGCGCGCAGGCTCGTTGGGAAATGCGGGGAACGGGCAGAGAACGGGATTGAAACCCCGTTCTGAAATGCACCGACCACCTTCGTGGCCTGCAATACACAAGGCCGCTCCGCCAATAGTTTTCGGTTGCGAAGAGGCTCGCGCAGGCGATCCGCATCTAGCCCGCGCAGGCGGCTACGCATTTCAGAACGGGGTTTCAATCCCGTTCTCTTTCGTTCTCTTCCCACGCGGGTTCAACCCCCTACCCCTTACACCCGCGTTCCCTGTTTCAGCAGACTGTGCGCGGCCACCACCGGCGTTGGCCCGGACGCGCCCGCTCCTGTCTCGCTCAGCGTTCCGACCGTAACGCTCGCCTCTATGGTCGCCCCGGTATCCACGATTACGCCGCGCAGATGCGCCCCCGCGCCTACCGTCACGCCGTCCATGAGAATGCAGTCGTCCAGGCGCGCGTCGGGTTCGATGCGGCAGTTCCGACCCACGACCGTTGTCGGGCCGATGTGCGCGCTCGCGGCAATCGCGCTGCCCTCGCCCACACGCGCCAGGGGCAGCAAGGTCGTGACCGCGCCGGTGACGACGGCGCGCGTGGCGACCATGAGCTGCTCCGGGCGGCCCACGTCCATCCAAAAACCGCCCGGCGCGATCCCGAACACTCCGGCCCGCTCCGCCAGCAAGCGGGGATAGATGTCGCGCTCAACTGAAGACGGCGTGCCGTGCGGGATGCGCGCCAGACATTCCGGTTCCAGGACGTAGAAACCGGCGTTGATCAGGTCGGTTCCGGTGATGGTCGGGTTGGGATCGCGGGCGAGCGCCTTTTTGAAGTCCTCGCTCGGCTCGCGCCAGTCATGTACGCGCCCGTCCGCTTCCAGCGTCAGCACGCCAAACGGGTTGGGGCTGGGAACTGGCGACAGGGTAATCGTGGAAATCGCGCTCCGCTCCCGGTGAAACGCCAGGATCGCGCTCAGGTCGAAGTCGGTCAGCACGTCCCCGTTGAAGACGGCGACGGCCTCGCCCGGAAACACTTCGGAGGCATTGCGGATTGCCCCCCCGGTTCCCAGCGGCGTTTCCTCAATTGCATAGCGCATTCGCACGCCGAACTTCGTCCCGTCCCCGAAATGCGCCTCGATCTGCTCGGCCATATAGTTCGTCGCGAACACGATGTCCTCGATGCCATGCTGTCGCAGGAGCGCCACCTGATATTCCAGAAACGGACGATTCGCAACCGGAACCAGCGGCTTCGGTCGGTGGTAGGTGAGGGGGCGCAGGCGCGTCCCCAATCCCCCCGCAATGATGATGCCCTTCAAGATGGTCGTCCTTTTTCGTGAGATTTTGGCGAACCGCGCGCAATCCTTGCTCGGTCTCCATGCAATCTTCGCAGCCCTTAGTTGTCCCCCGACAGGCCATAGTTGTTGGCGAGAATACCGAGATCGAGGTTGTCCGCCTGCCCGTCGCCGTTCAAATCGGCTCTGGCGTCGTATCCGGCCTGCCCGCTGCCAAGTCCGTAACTCAGGGCCAGGATGCCCAGGTCGAGATTGTCCACGCTGTTGTCATTATTGGCGTCGCCGCCCAGGAGCGTGACCTGCACGTTGGTAACGAACCCCGACGTCGCGTTGATCCGAACGACCTTTTGCAGATAGGCCGCGCCCTTGATCGCCACGTCATAATCGCCGACCGGCACGTCGTTGAGGCTGAACGCGCCATTCGTCGCCAGGGTTACGGTGCGGGTGAAGGTCGGGCTGCCGTCGCGGGGCCGGAACTCGAAGCGGGCCGGGTACGCGCGGGCGACCGAGCCTTGCAGCGTCGCCACGCCGGAAATCGTGGCGGTAAAGGTCACGATACTGGTATCGTGCCGCGACGTATCGTCCACGCTTGTCGCCTGCACGATCGCCTGCGTCGAGGAGGCGGGCGCGGCGGGCGCGGTCAGCAGGCCGTTCGCGCTGATTTTGGCTCCGGCGTCTATGGGCAGGCTCCAGATCACGCCCGTATTGCTGGTTCCGGTCACGGTCGCGGTGAACTGCTGTTTCGCCCCGAACGGCAGCGTGATATTTTTCGGCGACACGACCACTTTGACGTTGTTGAGCGAGAAGTTGACGCCGTGAACGTCGCTGCCCGCCACGACCGTGACCGTCGCGGAGCCGCTGTACCCTAACGCTGAGGTGGTGACGGTGTAATTCCCCGCCGCGACATTCGTCATGTGGAAAATGCCGTCTGCGAACGTGACCGCGGAATACAGCGGCGGCTTGTTCGGGAGGGGGTTGGCAATGGTGACCGAAACGTTGTTGACCGGCGTGCCGCCGACCGTCACCTGCCCGACGAACCCGCCCTGGGTCGTATTGCGCGAATTTATGTCGCTGATGGTCGTGAAAGCGTCAATGCGCCCGTAGCCGAAGGTCGTATCGAACGCGCCGTTCGCGGCTCCGTTCATCTGATGCGCCCCGCGCTCGATGGCGCTCAAAAGTCGCTGCGGCGAGCCGGGAGCCTGTACGATGCGGTTTTTCGAGGCGTAGAGCGCGGCCAACCCCGCGACGTGAGGCGTGGCGAACGAGGTTCCGGGCAGCGCGCCATAGTTCAGCCCGTACAGCCCGATTTGCGCGTACACGCCATCGGGGTTGTTGGGGTTCGGGTCGGACAACAGAACCTGATAGGTGGGCGCGAGCGTCCAGATGAGGACATATTCCTGCGTCGGGTTCAGCCCGAAGTCGTCGGCGTTGGGGGCCGTGTTCTGGAAGGTCGTCACGTCGCCGCCCGGCGCGGTCACGCCCAGCGAAAGCCCGTAATTGCTGTAGGAAGCCAGGGTCTCGCCGGCAGGAACGTCGCCGGGATACTGCCCGCCGTAAGTGGTCGCGCCCACTGCCAGAACGTGAACCAGCGAGGCAGGATAGCGGCGCGTTTGCGGCCCGGCGCTCGAAGAGCCGTCGTTCCCCGCAGCGGCGATGAGCAGGGTTCCCTTGTTCCAGGCGTAGTCTACGGCGTCCTGAAGCGATTGCGGAAAACTGGTCGTGTCCAGGTTCAGGCTGGCGTTCATGATCACGCAATGGTTGTCGGCGGCGTACTCGATGGCGCTGATAAGGTCGGAATCCTGCCCGTTGCCATTCGCATCCACCACTTTGATCGGCACAATGCGGGCCGGAAAGCCCAGTCCGATGATGCCGCCGTCGAAGCCCGGCGCGGCGTTGGCGTTGTTGCCCGCTGCGGCAATAATGCCCGCCACGCTCGTGCCATGTCCTACGTCGTCGCTGGCGTCCATCGGGTTGCCGTCATCCCCGCCATTGATGAAACTGTGCGCGAGGTCGTATTCGATCTGGCCGCCGTTCACGACATCGCTGTCCGTGACGCCCTTCGAGGGGTTGCCGGTAAACGTCAAATCGGGGTGCGTAAAATCAATGCCGCTGTCAATCACGGCGACGCGGGGCAGGCGGGCCGGGTCGCTGGCAAGCAGGTTCTGGCGCTCGGCCCCGGTTTGATAATGGCCCGGCCAGACGTTCCACGCTTCCAGGGCGCGCACGGTTTCCAGGTTCCACGAATACGTCCAGTAAGCGCTGTCGTCCTGCCGGGCCGACGCCTGATCGCCGTCCAGCCCGGCCAGTACGACGATGGTATGCTCCCAATCCTCGCGTCCCCAGTAGCCGTCGTTGGGCGGCGCGACCGCCAGTTCGAGCGCCCAATCCGGCTCGGCGGACTGAACTTCCGGGCGCTTTTTCAGAGCGTCGAGCGTGTCGGCCAGAGCGCCGGGCGCGGGCAGGCGAAAAACGTGCCAGCCAATCGCCGGGTGCGAGCGCATGAGCTGCAGGGCAGGCGCGTCGGACAGGCGGGCGGCGGGGGCGCGGTTCGGCGCGGCGAGGGCGAAGGCGCGCGAAAACTGCCGCGCGAACGTATCGGGCGCGACCCCCGTCTTCAACTTAACAAGAACCTGCTGAATCGGGCGCGGGCGTCGGGCGTTCAGCCGCGCCGCCGCCTGCCGCGTCGGAATGCCCAGGCGCGCGTTGGCAACGTGCAGGAAGGGCATTTGCGCCCGGCCCGGCAGCGAAAGCGAAGACGCCGCCAGGGTCAGCGCGGCGTGACTTAGTCCGAGCAGGGCGGCGCGAAGCCGATTCGGGCGAGCCATTCGCGACGGACGAATAAGACGGGCCATTCGCGACGGGCGGGTTAGATGGGAAAAGAGAGCAGGACGGAACATGGGATGAAATCTCCGTTTCGTTCACGGGAGAACACTAAGGCCAACGCGGCGCGCAGCGCAAGCGACACGCCCGCCAATACACAGCCCTTCTCTTGATTCCACCAATCGCCCAAAGGTTCCTGCCGAAGCGTAAAATTTACTGGCTTTCCTTCCGCAGGCCTCCGAACCAGGCCATTGAACTTTCCTGCGCGCCGTTCGTCGGAACGAACACGCAGGCCATACCAGAAGTTGGCCGATCATCGCGTTTCGCCCGGAGCCTTCCCGTAGGGGCGACCCGGCGGACGCCTTGCGCGCGTTGGGGCGGCTGTCAGGCCCGCCGCGCATTCGGCCCGTGCGTTCGCCGCGAAAGAACATCTTCGCGGCGTTGGCTTTGCAGAGTAGAAAGGCATCCGACTATGAAGTTACGTCGAACCACCGTTATGTCCTCCGGCTTTACGCTCATCGAATTGCTAGTCGTGATCGCCATTATCGCGATTTTGGCGGCGATTCTGTTTCCTGTTTTCGCGCAGGCGCGCGAGAAGGCGCGGCAAACCTCCTGCCTGTCCAATACCAAGCAGATCGGAACCGCGATGCTGATGTACGTCCAGGATTACGACGAGCAGTTTCCCTGCGGGCTTTTGAATCCGGTCAATCCTCTCGTGGTCAACACGGGCCGGGGGTGGGCCGGGCAAACCTATGCGTACACGAAGAACACGCAGATTTTCAAATGCCCCGATGACAGCACGGCCTCGGTGACGTCCGCCGACGGGGTCACGCCCCTGTTCCCGGTTTCCTACACGTACAACTTCAACGTGGCGCTGCACCCCGCCGACGCCAGCCTGAGCGCCCCGGCCAGCACGGTGCTGCTCGCGGAAGTGACCGGCGATCAGGCGAACGTCGCCGCCGGACTGGAACTCCCGTCTCTGGCGACGCCGGTCTACTCGACGGCGGGCGACGGCCTGACCATTCTGACCGCGATTGACGGCACGGCCATGCCTGCCATCGCCGGAACCACGCAGTATGCCACCGGCGCGATGGGCGGCTATCATCTTGCCGCCGCGCCGCAGGTTCCCTACCCGACGATCTACAAAAACGAGACCGGACGCCATTCCGACGGCGCGATCTTCTGCCTGGGCGACGGCCATGCCAAGTTCTTCCGGGCCGCGGCGGTCTCGCCCGGCGCGAACGCCCTCGATCCAAGCGGCCTGCAAGACCCGGTCAATGGTCTGGCGGCGGGAGCTTCGGAAGGCAAGCACGCCGTGACTTTCAGCACAAACTAGCCTTCGGCGCAAACTATCGGCGCAAACGAACTTCGACCGTCCGAACGACGGCGTTACCCATCGCGAAGTTCAGTGTCTGTCTCGTTAAGAAGCCGTGAAATCCGGCAATTCTATTGGGCAAGCCAGGAAAGCATGGGCCTCACGACAGGCCCGGAAGGGGAAAAGGAGTCTTCTATGCAACGTAAAAACGCAGTTGCCGGGGCCATCATCGCGGGAGCGGTCTTGCTGCTGGCGGGCCGGTGGGTCATCGCCTCGCGGCAGGATGCGTCGGATCAGAAGGAAGCGCAGGAAGTCGAGCGCAAGTTTGTGGCGCAGCGGGCGGCGGCGAACGGCGCGACGCCCGCGCAGCCCGGCGGGATGTGGGCCGGAGGCGGCGCGCCGGGCCAGCGACGCCGGGGCGGTGGCGGCGGACCAGGCGGCGGGGGCGGCGGGCAGCGCGGGCAGGGCCGACAGCGCATGATGGAGGCGATGGCGAAGGAAGTTGGGCTGAACCCGACGCAGATGAAGCAGGTTCAGGCGATCCAGCAGAGTTCACGCCCGATGATGGGCGACGTGCGGCGCAACCCGAAAATGAGCCGCGAAGACAAACAGGCCGCGATGAAGACGATTCGCGAGGCGCAGCAGACGCAGATGAACAAGATACTGACGCCGGATCAGCAGACGAAATACGCTGCGTTCCGCGAAAAGACGCGGGCGCTGTGGCAGGCGCGACGACAGGGTAACGGCGGGCTGGGCGGCGCGGGACCGGGCGCGGGCGGGCCGGGCGGCGCTCCCAACGGCAGCGCCGGAAATCCGCTAGTCGGAGGAAACGGATAACCATGCGAACCCCGATGAGAACAACCCTGAGAAGGCCGCAAATTTCCACTGCCGGACGCGCCGACGCGCGAAACGGCTTCACCTTGATTGAACTGCTCGTCGTCATCGCGATAATTGCGATTTTGGCGGCGATTCTGTTCCCTGTCTTCGCGCAGGCGCGCGAAAAAGCGCGGCAAAGCAGCTGCCTGTCCAACGAGAAGCAGCTCGCGATGGGCGTTTCGATGTACGCGCAGGATTATGACGAGACGTTCGCGCCCTATAGCGACGGGGCGGGCGTGGCGGGATTTTTCGGCTATTTCGGCGCGGACGGGCCGCGCTGGGCCGACATGATCTTCCCCTACGTCAAAAACCGGCAGGTGTTCGACTGCCCGGACGGTAACGTGCATCTCGCGACGCTTGCGGGCGGAACCTATTTCGACACGCAGACCTACTCCTACGGCTACTCGACGCCGTCGCTGACGACCGACCCGGATTCGACGTTCGGCGTAGCCGGGCGCTCGCTGGCGGCGCTGACCGCGCCGAGTTCGACCATCGTCTTGGCGGACAGCCGCATTGACAAAGGCGAGGGCAGCGCGCGTATTTTGCCGGTCTCCTATGACACGCCCCTCAGCCTCAACCGCAAGGTGGACGGCAATCGGCACTCCGGCGCGCGGGGGCTGAACATCACAGGCAAGGCGTTTCTGGCGACCTACGCCGACGGACACGTCAAATTCGTCGGGCTGATTGACACGCTCGGCAACCTGGTCACGACGCCCGATCAGTGGAACACCGCCCAGTAAAGTCACGCCGCGCCCGCTGCCCGCTCGTAACGAGAACGAGTCCAAAACAACTTCAGCCCGCGCCCCCTCCTACTCCCGACAAGACAGGGCCAGACCCATTCTGTCGGGAACATGAGGGAGCGCGGGCTGAATTTTTCCGGCGGCCCGGCGTAGAAACAAGGTAGTATGGACAAGGAACGACAATAGGCGCGGCAGGTGACGAAACGAAACCGGGGAAATAACCAATGCAGCATGTGCAGACGGCGCGGAAATTCATGCAAATCGGCGGGGCGAGCGCGTTTCTGGCCGTGCTGCTCGGCGCATTCGGGGCGCACGCTTTGCGCGGGCGACTGAGCGCGGAAATGCTGGCGATCTATCAGACCGGCATTCAGTATCACCTCGTTCATGCGCTCGCCCTGCTGTTCGTCGGGCTGACGCTGGAGCGGCGACCGGCAAACGCCCTCGTGGTTCGCGCCGGGTGGCTGCTCGCTGGCGGCATCCTGTTCTTCTCCGGCAGCCTGTACATTTTCGCCCTGACCGGCGTCCGCGCGCTGGGCGCGCTGGCCCCGATTGGCGGGCTATGCTTCCTGATTGGCTGGCTGCTTTTTGTGGTCGGGCTTTCCAGAGAATCGGCTTGAGCCGAACGCGCCCTTGAAGCGTCGAACCGGGAAGAAACGTTCGCCCATGCCCGGCGCGCGACGGGTCGCTGCGGGCGGCGCAAAAAAGATTTTGAGAGAGGGTTTGAAGGCCGAACGCGCGGCGAGACGCGCAGGCGTTCCATGACAACAGGGAATGAGGACGGACTTTCCGCGACGCTGCGAAAAGAAATTCAGGGGAATAGTTCGATTTCCGGGTCGAGATACGCCCGCAGGCGCGTCACGGCCTGCGCGTGCAGCTGGTACGCCCGCGACTCCGAAACCGTCAGCACGCTGCCGATTTCCTTGAACGTCAGGCCGTCGTGATAATACAGCGCCACGACCGTGCGCTCCCGGTCGGGGAGACGATCCACCGCCGACGCCAAAGCCCGCTGCCGCTCGCGAATCGCCACGCTGTCGAGAGGACTCAAGTCGTCCGTCGGCAGCAAATCCACCAGCCGCTGCTGCTCGCTTCCAATTCGCAGATCGTCGAGCGACAGCAGACTCGCCCGCCCAATGTTGGTCAGCAGTTTGTCAAGTTTCTCCGGCGCAATGCCCATCTCTTCGGCGACTTCTTCTTCGGTCGCCGGGCGTCCCAGCCGCGCTTCCAGCCGCATGTACGCCTGTTTCAACTGCTTTTGCTGGTCACGCACCAGACGCGGAACCCAATCGTCGCCCCGCAGCATTTCCAGAATCGCGCCCCGAATCAGCGTGATCGCATACGTCTCGAACTTGATTCCCCGCTTCGGGTCGAACTGGTCTACCGCTTTCACCAACCCCACGACTCCGGCTCCCACCAGATCGTCGCGCTCCACTCCCGACGGCATCGGCCCGAAAAGCCGTCCGGCGGTAATGGAAACCAAATGCGCGTAACGCTGAATCAACTGCGTCCGCGCGTCCTGACAGTGACATTCCTTGTATTGCCGCCATAGGTTGACGGTTGCAACTTCGCCCACTAGCGCACCTCCATGCAGGGACGTAGGCAGCCCGTCATTCCCTGACAGGCCGTTGAAAACCGAAGGCTTGGCGCGGCGGTTTTCACGTCGCGCTTCCAAGCGCCCTGACAACAGCGGGCGTTTTTCCTCCTGAAAAACGTCAGCCCCTCTTAGGCGCTCCTCGGCTCCTTTCGATTTTCGGCCAAA
>JBBRNU010000049.1:0-12785 GCA_038230115.1 Chthonomonadales bacterium
GAACGCTTCCAGAGCCTGCATTTTGCCTGCACGCCACAGGAAAGCAGGGGCGGATTCTCCTCGCGATGTTTTCATGGCGGCTTGGCCGACAATATCGCCCCGGTCATTGATTCCATAGGCGTAGCTCAGTGTCCCGCCCAGCGTGCCAATATCCTGCATCCCCTGTTTCCGCGTCCAGAAAATCGCATGAATTACAGCGTATGTTCCATCTCTCTGGTCGTTACTGGACCAACCTACGACCATACCCGATGCATTGATCGCGCGGGCGACACTGGAGTGTCCTCCTGGTAACACGCCCAGGTTGTCCATCTTGCCGTTTTGCCATAGAAAAGCCCGTGTTCCTTGATCTCCTGAAGCGCAGGATTCGCCAACGACTTGACTTTTGGCGTTGATCCCGAAGGCGGAACTGGTCGCGCCTCCTAGCGTTCCCAGTCCTCGCAACGTTCCCGCTCGCCATAGAAAAGCTTCTTTGCGTTTGCCGCTCCGTCCATAGACTCCGACAACCTCATTTTGTGTATTGACGCTAAAAGCCTGGCTGCCATCATCGCACAGAGGTTGCATTGCGCCTTCGCGCCAGAAGAACGCACGGACTCCGTCGGCCACATATGCCGTTCCTACCACCCGCGCCGCATCATTAAGAGATGCGGCATCACTCGCTTTTCCGTTGGCGAGTTGCCCCAAATTTGCCACGTTAAATGCAATTGTAACCGGCGTCTCCTGTAAAGTGTTCTGAGAAAATGGTGAACGGTTTCGATGTAACCATGTCCGCTTGGGCAGGAAGAAACCGCAGGCTATCAGGAGCATTACGAAGAGTAGGAACAAGAACGAGAAGTATTTCTTCTGCAATGTCGTCATGCCTGATCGCGCCAAGATGTAGGCAGCGGCCCCTAAAAGACCCAAACTTCCGTACTTGCGAATTAATTTACGGAAATGGGTTATATTCATGCATTTTTCCTCCAGACTTTGCGGCAGCCAAACCGTGTGTCTCAACTGTCGCAATAACCTGATCGAACCGAAGGAATTACTCGATTTAACATCATCCGCACAAAGCGGACGGTGGTTCCGTGACGCAGCATTAGCATTGACCAGCAGTCAATCATTGGTCGCTTGCTTTACCCAACGTGAGGGTGAACCGAAATGATGGCGGGAGTTGGCGGAGCGTCTCCGTTTTGCCCCATGTTTTTTGAGACGATATTCAAATCCACTGAGTTGACTACGCCATCGCCATTGACGTCGGCGCGGCGGTCAAAAGCGATAACGCCTGCTCTTGTTCCCAAATGGGTGAACACGAATTCGTAGTCGGCAGAATCTATCCGATTATCTCCGTTTGTGTCGCCCGCTAGCAGCGTCACAGACATATTGGAAACATAGCCGCTGGAAGTGTTCACGGAAAGGTTCCTCGCCAAAAGTCTGTCCCCTTCAAACCTGATGATACATGGTTGCAACGGGAGGTCAGACGCCGTGAAGTTGCCATCAGGGTCTAGCGTGACTGTGCGCGTGATGAGGAGCGCTTTATCAAGATTATAGAGAGTCAGAACGACTGGCTGGCTGACAGCGGAAACGACGGCATCTGAAGGAGTGCAGACACCCGCAACAGTCGCTTTGGGATTTGGCGCCGTAGTTCCGCGCTCATACTTGATCCGTTCGCTAAGATACTTCAACTTATCGTTAATGTCGCGATAGGACAAATTGAGCATATGGATTCCGCTGCCGAAAGTTGCATAAGTCTGGTCGTAGCCAGTTCCCCACACATACTGGTACTGACCGAAAGCGACATTGTCAGTCGGCCACTCCGTGCCGCGTGGCATAGGGCATTGACGGAACGAGCGATAACACTGTCCCCACATCATTGCGTATCTCCAGTCGGGACAGTCATCTCGGTTCTCATCATCCGTCCAGAAGGGCAGCCAGTTGGGGGCATTGTTGTTAAGTGTCTGAATCCACGTCCGGGCTGCACCAATATTGCGACCAGTTGTACCAGTTGTACCAGACGAAGTTGATCCAGTTCATCGGTCCCAGCGGAATTTGATTGGGGCCACTGGGATCGGGCTGGTTACCGGGGAAGAACGGAGCATTCCAGGAAGGGGCGTCAGTCGGAGCCGTTTTGCGTCCGAAGCCCAAAACAACATCTTGATTCTCTGCAAGAAATCCTAACATCAAGTAACGCGAAACTTCAATACGCATAACGGCCCACGGCGGAATGTTGCCATCTGAGAAGGAACATAATCTTCAATTCTTGCCGTCAATTTAATAATCCTTCTGCTTATTTCATCGAATTGAATTGTTTTTATTTATTTTTAGGGTCGCCTGTATTAGTCTGCGATTACGAGCCGCGACCAGCCGACTCACGCATCGGCGCAGGAAATGCATGTGCAAAAGCCGCTACAGTAAGGTTTTAACAAGCCCGACGTTAAAAAGAGCGCGCCGACGCTTGCGGAAGTTTTTCAAATGGTGTATAATAGCCACGTTGCGGAACGTTCCAAGCCTCAATCTTGCGCGTTTCGAGCCGACATGGGGGTGTAGCTCAGTTGGGAGAGCGCTTCAATGGCATTGAAGAGGTCAGGAGTTCGAGCCTCCTCTCCTCCACCATGTTTTCCAGTTCACAGACCACGCTCCACGGACAGAAGCCCTTTCTGTCCGTGATTTTGATGTAAAAGAGGGAAGGCTCGTGCGCGATGTCAATCCCCGTGCGCCAGCGCTCTCGCCGATGCCGCGCCTCGCTTCGCGGCGCGAAACTCCCACGTCCTTGCAATCTCCGTCTCCGTTCCGATACAACCCTTTTCTGCGCCCGACAAACGCGGCAAACTTTTGGCCGGTCTCGAAACGTCTTTCCTGTGGCGGTTTCGCGATCCTGCTCGTCGCGCTGATCGGACTTCTGGGATGCCCGCTGAACGCCGGCGCGCAAAACGCCAGCCAGGCCTCGGCTCCGCCGTCCGCTTCGGCCTCGTCGTCCATTCCCGCGTCTTCGCTTCCCGATCAGCCTGCCGACGTCATCGCGCTGATCATTCCTGGCCCCGGCGACACGGCGCAGGTCGGCCTGGCATACCGGCGTCAGGTTCCGCATGACCGGGTGCGGCAGGACATCGCGCGCCTTCTCAAGGCGACTGGATGGCAGCTGGCCGGTTCGCCCGTCATTGAGGACGACCGCCTGCAACATAAACGCCCGCGTTTGTATCCGCTCACGACCGGCGCGCAGTTCAGTTTGCGACAGGCTCCGCAAGTCCGAGAGAATGCGCCCGCGCTGCTGCCGTATCTTCAGGCTTTTCAGGCGTATGATCAGGTCGAGGTGATGTTCGCCCTGCCCGAAATCACGCCCTATCGCGGCGTAACCGACTTCGACAGCGCCGCGCTCAAAGTCGGGCTGGCGCAGGAAAAAGAGTCGGGCGTGTATCGCTACGAAGCCGCCATTCGCGATCACGTCAACCCGCTTCCGTCTCTGCCAGCGACACGGCCCGCGTCTGGCGCAGGCAGCGAAAAAGAAACGGCGGCAGGACGGGCTGCGACGGCGCACGCCGCGTCGAACCTGCCTTATCGGATTGGTCTGATCCTGCTGATAACGGGGAGCCTGCTGTCGCTGGGAGCGTATGCGTATCTGAGCCGCCGACAGGCGCTGAATCTCCCGGCCCGCACCCTGCGTCACTGAGAAATAATTATCCCCCGCGTTTACCGCGTCCCGGCTTCGTTTCGACGCTGGTTTCGCTCCAAGGCCGTTTTATACAAATGGCGTGGGCCGTTTTATACGGATGGCGTCGAATGGCAAGCGCGGGGACGCGGCGATGATCTGGACGAGATGCTAAAAGGAAAGGAACCTATCCATCCATGAGCCTTGAACTCGATGAAATGATACTTTATGGCTTTGAACGCAGCGCCTCCGACCTGTTCGTCAAGGCCAACTCCAAGCCTTCCATCCGCCAGCATGGGAGCATAACGCCGACCGAATATCCCGAATTAGGGGCGGAAGAGGTGGCGCGGCTTTGCAACAGCAAAATGACGCCGCGCCAGCAAGCCGTTTTCGAGCAGCATCATGAGATGGACCTGGCCTTCAACGTGGGCGAGGGGCTGCGAATCCGCATGAACGTGTACAATCAGCGCGGCAACATGGCGACCGTCTGCCGCTTGATCCCGACGCGCATTCGCTCGCTCGACGAACTGGGCATTCCGCCCAAAGTAAAAGAGTTTACGGCGCATGGCAACGGCCTGGTGCTGGTAACCGGCCCGACGGGGTCGGGCAAAACCACGACGCTGGCCGCGATGATTGACCTGATCAATGAAGTCCGGCGCGTCAACATCATCACTATCGAAGACCCGATCGAGTTTGTCCACAAGGACAAATCGGCCATTGTCAGCCAGCGCGAAATCGGCATGGACACCGAAAACTTTGGGCAGGCGCTGCGGCACGTGCTGCGACAGGCCCCCGACATCATTCTGATTGGCGAGATGCGCGACCTGGAAACCATGAACGTGGCCCTGCAAGCGGCGGAAACCGGACACCTCGTGTTCGCGACGGTTCACACCGCAAGCGCGGCGGAAACCCTCGATCGTATCTCAAATATGTATGCGCCCCACGAGCGCCCGATGCTCTGGCTGCGCCTTTCCACGTCGCTGCGAGGCGTGCTGTCGCAAAAGCTGCTGCCGCGCGCCGACGGGCAGGGCCGGGTGGCGGCCATCGAAGTGATGGACGTGACGCCAACCATCGCGAAAATGCTGGAAGACGGGCGCTCGGACGATATTTATTCGGCGATCCGACAGTCCGGGCAGGAAGCGTACTGGGGAATGCAGACCATGAACCAGTGCCTGCTGCGCTACTACAAAGCGGGCTTGATCTCCGAGCAGGCGGCGCTCGCCAACGCGGGACAACCGACCGAAATGAAGCAGATGATCCGCGTTTCGGCCAGCATGGGCCAGATTCAGCCGCAGCAGACCGCGCCCGCGCGCTAAAATCGAGGCGGCGGCAGGCGGAAACTATTGGCGACGAAACTGATTTCGTCGCCAATAAATTTTGGTCGCGACGGAAGGTCAGAAAAAACGCCGGAAAAAGAGGAAGCGGCCCGCCGCACGGTTAATCAGACAAACAGGACGAGGACTTTTGCGAATATGATGGCGATTGACGATCTGCTGCGACAACTGGTGGCGAGCGAGGCTTCCGACCTGCATCTGCGGGTGGGGGAGCCGCCGGTCATGCGAATTCATGGCAACCTGACCCGGCTGCCCCTCCCGCCGATCAACGACGCGCAAATGTACGACCTGCTGCACCCAATCATGAACCCCGACCGCCAGGTGCGCTTCGAGCAGATGATGGAACTCGATATGTCGTATGCCGTGCCGGGCCTGTCGCGGTTTCGGGTCAACATCTTCCGGCAGCAGGGGCATATCGGGGCCGTCATGCGCGTCATCCCCTTCAAAATACGCACGATTGACGAACTGCAACTGCCGCAGGCCACCAAGCAGATCGCGATGCTGCCGCGCGGCCTGGTGCTGGTGACGGGACCGACGGGGTCGGGCAAGTCTACCAGTCTGGCGGCGATGATTGACCTGATCAACGAGTCGAAGCAGGCGCACATCGTGACGATTGAAGACCCGATCGAATATGTGCATCGGGACAAGCAGTGCGCCATCAACCAGCGCGAGGTTGGGGTGGACACGCACAGTTTTTCCGCCGCTCTAAAGCACGTCATGCGGCAGAACCCGGATGTCATCTTGGTCGGCGAGATGCGGGATTTGGAGACGATCCAACTGGCGATCACGGCTGCGGAAACCGGACATCTTGTTTTTGCCACCCTCCACACCACCGACGCGCCGCAAACGGTAGACCGCGTGATTGACGTGTTCGAGCCGGACGCGCAGCAGCAGATTCGGATGCAGCTCTCGGTCGTGCTGCAGGCGGTCGTGTCACAGACGCTGCTGATGCGGAAAGACGGGCAGGGGCGGTGCGCGGCGTTCGAGGTGATGCTTTGCACGAGCGCGATTCGGAGCCTGATCCGCGAGGGCAAAACGTATCAGATTTATACCGACATTCAGATGGGGCATCAGTTCGGAATGCAGACGCTGGATTCGAGTTTGATGGAGTTGGTCAAGAACAACCTGGTGGATTACGAGGACGCGCTTTCCAAGACTTCCAATCCAAGCGAGTTCCGCCAGCGCGCCGAGCGGTTGGGCTTGGTCTCGGAAGCCACGCCGGTTTAGGAGAAATAAATGCGTTTGCGCTATGAGAATACGATAAATGATCTGCTTGCCTTTCAGGAGTTTCACTATGCCCACTCGCCTACAATGCAGCGGGTCATGGCAAAACAAAAAGGGGCTGCGGTATTGGTTGTCTTTGTTCTCATTTGCTTGCTTCCAGGCAAACAAAGTACGGCGATCAATATATTTATGGCGTTGGTCGGGGCGGGCATTTACGCTCTCATACTGCCATCCATCATTCGGCGCAACATCAAAAAGCATGTGCTGAAGATGTATGCTGAAGGAAGCAATAAAGGTTCTCTCGGCGAACATGAACTGGAAATTGCAGCCGATGGCCTTGTGGAGCGCTCTCCTTATAACGAAACGAAAACGGCGTGGGGAGCCGTCGAGCGCATTGAGTCTACCCAAGAACATAAGAATCGCTTGGCTGAAGGCGACTTCAGAGCATTTCTTGCTCAGGTTGGGCAGCGATTTCAGCCCGATCAGCGCCTGCAGTTTGCCAGCGAAACAAATAACAATGGGAACGCCAGGATAAAGCGACAATGATACGGCTGGACGAATTGTTGGAAGCGTGCGTGCAGAACGACGGGTCGGATTTGCACATCAAGGCGGACAGTCCGCCGCTCGTGCGAATTTTTGGCGACCTGCTGCCGCTCGATCTGGAACCTCTCACGTCGGAAGAGGCGCGCTGGCTGTGCTTTTCCATTCTGACTGATATTCAGAAAGCGCGGTTTGAGGAAGAACTGGAACTGGATTTCGCCTATGAAATTCAGGGTCTGGCCCGGTTTCGCGGCAATATCTACGTCCAGCGCGGTCATGTGGGCGGGGCGTTCCGCGTTATTCCCTACGCCATCAAAAGCATTGAGGATTTGGACTTGCCCGAAGTCTGCCGACGGTTCGCCGAGCGTCCGCGCGGGCTGGTGCTGGTGACCGGCCCGGCAGGATCGGGAAAGTCTACCACGCAGGCCGCGATGATTGATTACATCAACCGCACGCTGCCGATCCACATCATCACGGTCGAAGACCCCGTCGAGTTCGTGCATACCGACAATCAGGCGCTCATCAACCAACGGGAACTCTCGACCGACACGCTCTCGTTCCCGAACGCGCTGAAGTCGGCGCTGCGCGAAGACCCGGATGTCATTTTGATTGGCGAAATGCGGGATTTGGAAACGATCCAACTGGCGATCACGGCTGCGGAAACGGGCCATCTCGTCTTCGCGACCCTGCACACCACCGACGCCGTTCAGACGATTGACCGCGTGATTGACGTTTTCCCGACGCATCAGCAGCAGCAGGTTCGAATGCAAATGTCGGTAAACCTGCTGGGCGTCGTTTCGCAGACCTTGGTCAAGCGCGCGGATGGCGCGGGCCGGATTGCCGCGTTTGAAACACTGGTCGCGATTTCGTCGGTGCGGAACATGATCCGCGAGGCCAAAACCTATCAGATCGCATCGTTGATCCAGACCGGGCAGCGGCACGGGATGCAGTCGTTGGATCAGACGCTGGCGCACATGGTACAGCAAAAGATTGTAACCTATGAGGACGCGCTGTCCAAAGCGAGCAACACGCTGGAATTTAAGGCGCTAATGGGACAATAATTAACATCCAAACTGAGCAATCGAGTGACGCCGTTGGAAACAACGGCGTCGCAAACAAGAGAAAAACCGTCAAGAGGGAATTTTCCAGCCCCCTCTTGACGGTTTTTCTATACCTTGTATTATCGGACGTATAGATTCCAGTCAAAACCATAAGCGAATCCATTGGCTCCAAGCGTTATCGTTCTCCCTCGTACCAGGGTGGCCCTGCATGACCAGAGCATAACATTCCGCCTGAATCGGCAACCTCTCCATCGCCATGCGTATGCCATGATTCATATTGGGCGTCCTTCTCAACGCTAATTTCCGCGCCTTCGACAAATTTTATAAGCAGGCGGCCATCCCGGAAGGCTGCTAACGATGCGACCGACTTATGCAGCAAAGGCAAAGCGGCGCGGTTGTTATGGACTGATCAGACGTTATCAACTCGATGCGTGAGCCGACGCGCAGAGTTAAAGGGGTCTCGATAAGAACGGTGATCGAACTGCGCGGCTGCGCGAGAAGCAGTGTCACCTGATAACTAAGGCAGATACGACCTAAGGTAAACTCGGTCAAATCCCATTCGCGACGATCTGGAAATTCTGTCAAGCGCGTGTTCATCGGCGTATTCCGAATCTCCTTCACACGTTGCAACTAGCTTTCTATAAACGCTCTTTCAATCGGGGCAACTTTTGGTCTGGACGGTCTACTTTATCCCAACGCAGCGCACGGCAAGGTGTGCCTACCTCAACACACGAAATGCAAAGAATCAAAGGGTCGGAACGAATTTCTTTGTTCGTTCCGACCCTTTGTCGTGTCGCTAATTGGGCGGGGTTCGCTTCAGGCGTCGAAGGCGGGGTTCGCTTCAGGCGTCGAAGGCGGGGCTGCCATTTGTCATGCTGCGCCGGGTGAGGTGGCTGGCGCGCTTGGGAGCGTCGGCAGTCAATACAGCGGGCAGGTGCGCCTCGATCTCGCGGATTTTCCGATAGCAGTCGGACAGGACTTCCTGCGCGTCCCGCAGCCGCTCGGTCGCCAGCGCGCTTTTCGCGGCGCGCTCCCGCCACCGCGCGATCAGAGCCAGCGCGATAACGCCGGTCGCGGCGGCAGCGACGCTTGTCAGCAGGATTACATTGGTTTTCTTGCCGGATTCCACCAAAAGGCTTCCTTTCGCGCGTTTCGCTTCCGTCTTAGAGCCTATCCCGTCAGACGCTACACCGACATAGGAAAGCGTCCCTATTGGGAGAGACTCCTAGCTGCCGCTGCCGCCCAGGTTGTATACCTTCGAGCCGCCATCATCCGGGTCGTCCATAGATTTGAAGATGCGCTTGACGAAAGAAATCAGTTCCATCGGGTTAAACGGTTTGGTCAGGTAGCAGTCTACGCCGCTTTGCCAGCCGCGAAACACGTCGGCGTCCTGCGCTTTAGCGGTCAGCATAATGACGGGCAGTTCGCGCGTGTTCGGGTTCTTCCGCAGGTTTTGCAGCACCTCGAAGCCATCCATGTAGGGCATCATGACGTCCAGAACAACCAGATCGGGGTTTTCCGCCTCGACCTTTTCCAGCGCCTCTTTGCCATCATACGCTGTCACCACGTCATATCCCGCGCGCTTCAGGTTGACTTCCACCAGCCGCACGATGCTGCGCTCGTCGTCAACCGCTAAAATCTTTCTCGGCATTGGTTCTGTCCTCTTTCTCCTTCTAAGAGTCGCGATCCCTAAGCGGCGGGGCGCAAAGTTTTTTGTGCCGCAACCCGATGTGTCAAATCGAAATTCTGATTGCAGTATAACATAATCGTAGTTACCTGTCAATCATAGTTGCAATTCGGGGCATGTTGAAGTTGTCCGTTTTGCGTCCATTCCGGGGTTCCGTATTTCTCGCAGACAAGGGATCGGGCGCGCTCGAATTCTTCGGGCGTCGGGGAGGAACTCTCCCCCCCTGCGCCCGTCGCTGCCGCCAGCGCGCGGCGGAGGGCGACGCTCAGAGCGGACGCCTCGATTGCGAACCCAGGTTCCGCAGTCTTATCCTTTAGACGCGGCGACGGCCCGGAATATCCGGAGAAAACCGCGCCAGCAATCTGCGCCTGCTCCGAATTGAAGTCTTGTGACAGCGGGATCGAGGCTTGCAGCAACAGCCATGCGCCGCGCCGATGCAGGGCCGCGCCGAGCAGCTTACGCCCGGTATCGGCGGCGATCAGATCGGCGCGACTGGCATTGGCGAAGCAATCTCCCCGTGTTTCCGTTTGCGTCCGGTTCTCGCGCGTACAGCTTCCCTGCCGGGCCGCAATGCCGCAGTCCGCAAAGGCCCGCTCCCAAATTTGCGCTAGACGGGAATACAGATCAAGAACGCTAACGGACACGCCGGGTTTTTTCAACTCGTCTGTATTCTTGTCGTTATCGTCTTCGTTGTCGCTAAAACCCAGCGCGGCCTGCGAACAAATTAGGCTTACAGTCAGATCGTCGCCGTGTAGAATGCCGCGTCCGCCCGATAGACGGCGCGCGAGCGGCACGTCGAGCCGTGAGCAGGCGTCAAGGCGGATCGTGCGCGAAACGGATTGGAAGCGGCCCAGCGTGACCGCAGGACGCTGCCAGCGGTACAGGCGCAAGGTTGGCGGCGACTGCCCGGCGGCAATCGAATCGAGCAGCGCCTCATCCAGCGCCATGTTCCAGGCCGCTTCCCCTGCCCTGCCCCGGCCCGCCAGAAATGTTGTGAGGGCGTCATCGGCAGAGGTATGCAGCGCGGTTTCGTCCAGCACGCGCCACGCCGCCATCGCCATCGGCGGCGTTTCCATTTTCAGCCTTCGCGTCATCGAGCGGCGGTCGGAGCGGTCTCGAATAGCGGCTCGTAGCGCAGGTCGAGATTCTTCACGGCGGCGGTCTCGTCCAGCCGTGACACGACGGTATGATGCGGCGCGGACTTGATAACGTCGGGATTCTCTTCGGCCTCGCGCGCAATCTGGATCATCACTTCAATGAAAGCGTCCAGCGTCTGTTTGCTTTCGGTTTCGGTCGGCTCGTTCATCAGGGCTTCCGGCACGATGAGCGGAAAATAATTCGTCGGCGGGTGCAGGCCGAAGTCCATCAGGCGCTTCGAGATGTCGAGCGCACGCACGCCGTTGCGCTGCTTCTGCCGGTTCGCCGAAAGGACGACCTCGTGCATACAGATTTGATTGCCGAACGCCACCTCATAATGATCGGCGAGCCGGGCGCGCACGTAGTTGGCGTTCAGGACGGCATTCTCGCCCACGCCGCGAATTCCCTCCGGGCCGAGACTGCGAATGTAGGTATAGGCGCGCACCGCGATCAGGAACGCGCCGTAAAACGAGTGGATTTTGCCGATGGAATGCGGGCGGTCGAAGTCGAAATGGTACGTGGCCGCGCTTCCCTCCCCTATCTTCTGTACGGTTGGAACCGGCAGGTAAGGTTCGAGAACCTGCTTTACGCTGACCGCGCCGCAGCCCGGCCCGCCCCCGCCGTGCGGCGTGCTGAACGTCTTGTGCAGGTTGAAATGCATGACGTCGAAGCCCATGTCGCCGGGTCGCGTCAGGCCCAGCATGGCGTTCATGTTGGCGCCGTCACAGTAAACCAGCCCGCCCGCTTCATGCACGAGGGCGCAGATTTCCTGAATGTCGCTCTCGAAAAGGCCCGCCGTGTTGGGGTTCGTCAGCATCAAAGCCGCGACGTTGCCGTCAATGGCCTTTTTCAAAGCCGCGAGGTCGGTGCAGCCGCGTTCGTTGCCCGGAATGCCGCGCACCGTGAAACCGCAGCGGGCGGCGCTGGCCGGGTTCGTGCCGTGCGCGGCGTCGGGGATCAGGACAATATTGCGGTGTCGGTCGCCCCGGTCGGCGTGGTACGCTTTTACCATCATCATCGCGAGCAGCTCGCCATGTGCGCCCGCCGCCGGCTGCAGCGTGGTTGCGGTCATGCCGCAGATTTCGGCCAGCATCGCCTGCAGGTCGTAGATGAGCTGCAGCGCGCCCTGCGCGGTCTCGACGGGCTGCAAGGGGTGCAGGCTGGCGAATCCGGGGAGGGCGGCGGTCTTCTCGTTGACTTTGGGGTTGTACTTCATCGTGCAGGAGCCGAGCGGATAAAAGCCCCAGTCAATGGCGTAATTGCGGTGCGACAGGTGTGTGAAATGGCGCACCACGTCCAATTCGGAGACTTCGGGCAGGGGCAGCCCGTCGCGCAGGTTGGCGGCTCCGATCAGATCGGCGGGCGCGACGCGCGGCACGTCACAGGCCGGGAGACTGGCCGCAACGCGCCCGGCTTGGCTCTTCTCAAAAATCAGGGGTTCCGTTGTCGTCTGCATGGGATCGCTTTCGTGAAAGGGTCGGGCCTAAAAAAACGCAGGGCTTTGTGCGGGGCTATAGAAACTCCGGCACGGAGGCGAACTAGTTCGCCAACCGTCCTCACGGACGCAAAGACATTCGCGCCAAAAGGTTGGCGCATCTGCTTCAGACGTCCCGGAGGGCTTCGGCGACCGCGCTAACGAGCGAGTCAATATCGTCTTTGGTTTTCGTTTCGGTCACGCACAGCAGCAGGGCGTCGGCAAATTCGGGGTAATAGTCGCCCAGCGCCAGCCCGCCAATGATCTGTTTCGGCAGCAGGCGGCGGTTCACTTCAGCGGGCGCGACCGGCAGCCGCAGCGCGAACTCTTTGAAGACGGGCGCGTTCGGAAAGAGCGGCGCGACGCCGGAAAGGGCGCACAAGCGCTGGCGGGCGTAGTTGGCTTTTTGCAGGCACAGGTCGGCCACGTGCGCCAATCCGGTTTTGCCCAACTCGCACAGATACACGGTCGCGGCGAGCGCCAGCAGCGCCTCATTCGTGCAAATGTTGCTCGTGGCCTTTTCGCGGCGAATGTCCTGCTCGCGGGTTCGCAGCGTCATCGTGTAGCCGCGCCGTCCCTCGGCGTCGGTCGTTGCGCCCACAATGCGGCCCGGAAAACTGCGGACGAATTTCTTCTTGCAGGCGAAGAAGCCCAGCAGCGGCCCGCCAAAGCCCATCGGGTTGCCTAGCGACTGCCCCTCCCCCAC
>JBBRNU010000050.1:0-12613 GCA_038230115.1 Chthonomonadales bacterium
AGCCGAATTTGCGCGCGCAGCCGAATTTGCGCGCGCAGCCGAATTTGCGCGCGCAGCCGAATTTGCGCGCGCAGCCGAATTTGCGCGCGCAGCCGAATTTGCGTCGGCGCGAGACTGCCCTGACAAAAGACGGGCGGCAGCGGGCGAAAGCAGGAGCAGGAGAGGGAACGATGGCGGCAGATCGAGTCGTGCTGCTGGACGAAAATACGGCCAACCGGATCGCGGCGGGCGAAGTCGTCGAGCGTCCGGCGTCGGCGGTCAAAGAACTGGTGGAAAACGCCATTGACGCGGGCGCGACGCAGATTGTCGTGGGGCTGGAAGAGGGCGGAAAGCAGCGCATTATCGTGGCCGACAATGGCTTCGGCATGACGCGCTCGGACGCCATTCTCGCTCTTCAGCGCCACGCCACCAGCAAAATCCGCTCGGCAGATGACCTGTTCGCCATCGAAACGCTGGGATTTCGCGGCGAGGCGCTGCCTTCTATCGCATCGGTGTCGCGAATGACGCTGACGACCAAGCCCGCCGACGCGGAAAGCGGCCTGTGCCTGACCGTAAATGGCGGCGATCTGGACGCAATCGAGGCGGTGGCGGCGCGGGACGGCACGACCATCGAAGTTGCCGACCTGTTTTTCAACACGCCCGCCCGCCTGAAGTTTTTGAAAAGCACGGCGACCGAAACGGCGCGGGCGGTTGAGGCCATCGGAAATCTGGCGGTGGCCTATCCCGGCGTGGCGTTTCGGCTCCGAAACGGGTCTGCCGAAGTGTTTGCGACGCCGGGGACGGGCGAGCCGCTGGCCGCGCTCGCCGCCGTTTGGGGGCGGGACGCGGCGCGCAACCTGATCCCGATCCGCCATGAGTCGCCGGGCCTGAACGTTTCGGGCCATATCGCCACGCCCGACCTGACGCGACCGGGCCGCTCGCACGAACTCTTTTATGTGAACCGCCGCCCCATCAAAAGCCGTCTGCTGGGTCATGCGCTGGAAGAGGCGTTTCGCGCCCTGACGCCCGACAATCGCTACCCGCTGGGAGCCGTTTTCGTTGAAATCACGCCCGACCTGGTGGATGTCAACGTGCATCCGACCAAGACCGAAGTAAAATTTACGCGCGACGGCGACGTGCATCACGCCGTGAGTCAGGCGGTCAAGGGCGCGCTGCTGGCCTATGGCATCGTGCCGACCGCCCGCGTTCATGCGTCCTCGCATTTGTCTTCTTCCGGCGGGTTCGCGTCGTCGGGCGGACAGACGCAGTTTTCGCCCGCGCTTTCCGGCTGGAGCGCTTCCAATGGAAACGGCGCTGGCCCGGAAAACGGTGTGGATGGGGACATCGCGCGACAGGCATTCGGAAATACGGGCATCAGCAGCGACGGGATGGGGCTTCATTCCGACTTGAGCGGGGACGGTGCGTTCGGGCCGATTGTGAGCGCGGCGATTTCGGCGTTCGATGCGGGCGAAGTCCGTCTGCCCGCGCCGGGCGATACTTCGTCCGATGGCGCGAATACATCCGGGGGCGAACCGAGCGGCTGGCCGCATCCGGCGGACGAAACGAATAGTGACGCGCCCCAGGAGCGCGCCCGCCCGCGCCCGTTCGCCGAGCAACTGCGCGAGTTTCAGGTGCTGGGTCAGGCCCGCAATACCTACATCATCGCCCTGACGCCGGACGGCCTGGCCGTGATTGACCAGCACGTCGCCCATGAGCGGGTTTTGTATGAGCGGCTCACGGTCAAGCGGTTCGCAAACGGCATTCCGGTGCAGCGACTGGTCGTGCCGCTGACGCTGAATCTGAGTCGGCGCGAGGCGCTTCTGCTGGCCGAACACTGCGCCAGTTTCGCGCAGTCGGGGTGGGAAATCGAGCCGTTCGGAAAAGAGAGCTTCGTTGTGCGGGCGATCCCGGCGCTGCTGGCGAAAAAGCCGTATGAACAGATTTTGCGGGACATGGTGGACGAGCTGATCAATCAGTCGGTTTCGCGCCGCCTGCTGGTGCAATTGGATCACGTCACGATTACGAACGCCTGCAAGATGGCCGTGAAAGCGGGCGACCCGTTGTCCATCGCCGAGATGCAGGGGCTGCTGCTCCAATTGGCCGAAACCGAAAATCCGTACCTCTGTCCGCATGGCAGACCGATTGTCGTGACAATTGGCTTTCACGAGCTGGACAAGCAGTTCAAGCGAGCGTAAAAACGGAAAGAAAGATTTTGCGAGAAGGCCGTGAAAGAAACGCGAAAGGGAAGAAAAGCCGAGATGCTGCTAACGGGGAAAGTGGTTCTGGTAACGGGCGCGGGGAGGGGAATCGGGGCGGCGATTGCGCGGGTTCTGGCGCGCGAGGGCGCGACTGTCGCCGTGAATTATGGCAGCAGCGAAGCCAAAGCCGAGGCGGTCGTTGGCGAAATACGCGCGGCAGGCGGCAGCGCCGGGGCGTTCGGGGCCGACGTGCGGGATGCCGAAGCCGTAAATCGGATGACCGAACAGATTGTCGCGGCGTTCGGGCGGCTCGATGGCGTGGTCAATAACGCGATTGCCGGGCGGCAGCATGGGCCGCTGACCAACGCCACGCCGGAAGATTACGCGACGGCCTTCGACTTTGGCTGCACAGCGGTTTTGAACACGCTCCAGGCGGCGCGTCCGCTCATGGGGCGGCAGGGCGGCGGGCGCATCGTCAACATTGTGACGGAATTGTGGAATCTGGCTCCGGCGGAATGGTCGGTGTACATGGCGGGCAAGGGCGCGATGGTAGGATTGTCGCGGTCGCTGGCGTGCGAGCTGGGACCGGAAAACATCACCGTCAACATGGTCGCGCCGGGCTGGATGGCGGACGAGAAGGTGGACACGAATTCGGAAGCGTCGCGAAACTTCGCGAAAACGATCCCGCTGCGGCGGCACGGCAGCGCCGACGAAATCGGCAACGCCTGCGTTTTCTTTCTGAGCGACCTGGCAGGCTATGTCACCGGAACCTATCTGCCGGTCACGGGCGGGCGCATCACGCAGGTTGGCTTGTAGTCCCTAAAACAAACGAACAGGATTGAACCACAGAGGCGCGGAGACACCGAGGGCGAAGCGGAAAATAGGGACGGGCGGTAAACGGGGATTTATTGCCGTTCTGAAATGCATAGACCGGACGAACGGGAATAAATCCCCGTTCGATGCGCCTTTCGCGATATTCGTCCGCTGGCTTGCGTAAGATAAATGGACAGGATAAAAGAAGCGCGTCAATCGTAATTACTATAGATACCGCCGGAAATGAGATAGGACGAGGCATGACGACCGACATACGCGATTTATTGCAGGAACGGATATTGGTGCTGGACGGGGCGATGGGAACGCTGGTGCAGCGCTACAACTTGGTCGAGGCTGATTATCGCGGCGCGCGTTTCGCCACGCACCACAAAGACCTCAAAAATAACAACGAGGCGCTGCTGTTCACCCGCCCCGACATCATCGAGGCCATCCACACGCAGTATCTGGAAGCGGGCGCGGACATCATCGAAACCAACACGTTCAACGCCACGCGCATCAGCATGGCGGATTTCGACTTGCCCGATCTGGCCTATGAAATGAACGTCGTCGCCGCCGCTATCGCGCGCCGGGCGGTCGAGAAATACCTGGCGCGGGACGGGTCGCGACCCCGGTTCGTGGCGGGCGCAATCGGCCCGCAAACCCGCAGCGCGTCGGTCGTGATTGACGCCGACCGGCCCGCGTATCGCAACGTCACCTTCGACGAACTGATGGCCGCGTATTACGAGCAGGCGCAGGGGTTACTGGACGGCGGCGTGGATTTGCTGTTGTGCGAAACGACCTTCGACACGCTGAACCTGAAAGCCGCCCTGTTCGCGATCCAGAAACTCTTCGACGAGGGCGCGCGGCGCGTGCCGCTGATGGCGTCCCTCACGATTACCGATCTGGCGGGCGGCAACCTGTCGGGACAAAATCTGGAAGCGATGTGGAACTCGATTTCGCACGCGCCCCTGCTTTCGGTCGGCCTGAACTGCGCGCTCGGCCCGCAGGAGATGCGGCCTTTCATCGAAGAACTTTCGTCTATCGCCCCGATTTACGTCAGCGCGTATCCGAATGCGGGCTTGCCCGATCCTTTGCTGCCGACCGGGTTTCCCGAAACGCCCGAAACGCTCGCGCCACAGATGGCGGAATGGGCGGCGAACGGTTGGCTCAACATCGTGGGCGGCTGCTGCGGCTCGACCCCGGATCACATTCGCCTGCTCGCCGAGTCGGTGCGCGGATTGCCCCCGCGCGTGCCGCCGAACATTGAATCCTACACGCGCCTGAGCGGAACCGAAGCGTTCACAATTCGCCCGGAAACCAATTTCGTCAACGTCGGCGAGCGAACCAACGTGACCGGCTCGCCCAAGTTCGCCAAGTTGATTTTGAACGGCGATTACGAGGCCGCGCTGACGGTCGCGCAGCAGCAGGTGGACAACGGCGCGCAGCTTATTGACGTGAACATGGACGAGGGACTGCTCGACAGCGAGGCCGCCATGACCACGTTCCTGAACTTGATTCAGGGCGAGCCGGGCATCAACCGAGTCCCGATCATGGTGGACAGCTCGAAGTTTTCCGTTCTCGAAGCGGGTCTCAAATGTCTGCCGGGCAAGGGGGTCGTGAACTCGATTTCGCTGAAAGAGGGCGAGGCGAAATTCATCGAGCAGGCGCGTCTGGTGCGGCGCTACGGCGCGGCGGTCGTCGTCATGGCCTTCGATGAGGCGGGGCAGGCCGACACGGTTGATCGCAAAATCGAAATCTGCGCGCGGGCGTATCGGCTTCTGACCCAATCGGTCGGCTTTCCGCCCGAAGACATCATTTTCGATCCGAACATCCTGACGATTGCGACGGGCATCGAGGAACACAACAATTACGCCGTGAATTTCATCGAGGCGACGCGCTGGATCAAGGCCAATCTGCCGGGGTGCAAAGTGTCGGGCGGCGTCAGCAACATCTCGTTTTCGTTCCGGGGCAACAATGTCGTGCGCGAGGCGATGCACAGCGCGTTTTTGTACCACGCGATTCGCGCCGGGCTGGACATGGGCATCGTGAACGCGGGAATGCTGGCGGTTTACGAAGAAATTCCGAAAGAACTGCTCGGTCTGGTGGAAGACGCCCTGCTGAACCGCCGTCCGGACGCGACCGAGCGGCTGCTGGCCTTCGCAGAAACCGTGAAGGGCGACAAGGGCGTTAGCCAGACGAAGGACGACGCCTGGCGGCAGGGAACGGTCGAGGAACGCATCAAGCACGCCTTGATTAAGGGCATGACGGATTTCATCGAGGCCGACGTGGAAGAGGCGCGGCGGAAATACGCCCGCCCGCTGCACGTGATTGAGGGGCCGATGATGGACGGCATGAATGTCGTGGGCGACCTGTTCGGGGCGGGCAAGATGTTCCTGCCGCAGGTCGTGAAATCGGCGCGCGTGATGAAAAAGGGCGTGGCGGTTCTTCTCCCCTACATGGAAGCCGAAAAAGCGCTGTCGGGCGCGCGGCAGGCGGCGGGCCGGATTCTGATGGCGACGGTCAAAGGCGATGTGCATGACATCGGCAAAAACATCGTCGGGGTCGTTTTGGGCTGCAACAATTACGAGGTCATTGACCTGGGCGTGATGGCTCCCGCCGACAAAATCCTGCGGGCGGCGCGCGAGCATGACGTGGACGTGATCGGCTTGAGCGGCTTGATTACGCCCTCGCTCGATGAAATGGCGCACCTGGCGCGCGAAATGCAGCGCGAGGGCTTCACGATCCCGCTGTTGATCGGCGGGGCCACGACGAGCCGGGCGCATACGGCCATCAAAATCGCGCCGCATTACGAACATCCGGTCGTTCATGTTCTGGACGCGAGTCGGGCGGTCGGTGTCGTCAGCAATTTGTTGAGTGAGGAGCATAAGCCCGCATTTGCGGCTCAAAACCGGGACGAGCAGGCGGCGCAGCGAGAGCAGTACGCCAACCGCCGCTCGGAAAAACGGATGCTGTCGCTGGAAGAGGCGCGGCGACGCCGCCCGCCGATTGTGTGGCGGCGCGAAGACATCGCCACGCCGCAGCAAATCGGGGTGGACGCTTACGTGGATTTCCCGCTCGAAACACTCGTGCCGTTCATTGACTGGTCGCCGTTTTTCCATACGTGGGAATTGCGGGGACGCTATCCGGCGATTTTCGAGGACGTGTATGTTGGCGAGGAAGCGCGCAAGTTGTTTGCGGACGGGCAGGCGCTGCTGCAAAAAATCGTCGCCGACAAATCGCTGACGGCGCGGGGCGTGTGCGGTCTGTTCCCAGCCAACAGCGTGGGCGACGACGTGGAGTTGTACACGGACGTGACGCGAAGGGAAGTCCTGACCCGGTTTCACTTCCTGCGCCAGCAAATGGACAAGAACGCAATTGGCGGCGCAAGCGCGCGTGAAAAGGGAGGCGCGGAAACCGGGGAAGAGGACGATGGCACGGTGAACTACTGCCTGGCCGATTTTGTCGCGCCGCGAGAGACCGGTCTGCCGGATCATTTCGGGGCGTTCGTGGTCACGGCGGGCGAGGGCATCGAAAAAATCGTCGCGGAGTTTAAGGCCGACAACGACGATTATAACGCGATTATGGCCGAGGCGCTGGCGGATCGTCTGGCCGAAGCCTTCGCGTCCTGCCTGCATAAAATCGTGCGCGGGCAGTGGAATTACGGGGCGGACGAGACGCCGGAAGCGATCCTGCATGAGCGGCATCGGGGCATTCGGCCCGCGCCCGGCTACCCGGCCTGCCCGGATCATACCGAGAAGCGCGGCCTGTTTGATTTGCTGGACGCCGAGGCGCATACCGGAGTCGTGCTGACCGAGAATTACGCGATGCATCCGGGCAGTTCAGTATCGGGCTTTTACATCGCCCACCCGCAGTCGCGCTATTTCCCGGTCGGCAAGATCGAGCGCGATCAGGTCTGCGATTACGCCTGTCGGCGCGATCTGTCGGTCGCGATTGTGGAAAAGTGGCTGGCCCCGAACCTGAACTATGACCCGGAGCGGACGGGCGAGAAAGTAGTTAGAGAGGAAGCGGACGGCGCGGCGTCGCTCGCCCTGCGATGATGTTGATAACTCCTCGTCACAAAGCGCAAGCGCCGGACTGCCGGAGGTTGAGAACCCCCGGCAACAAAAGGCAAGCGTCCTATGGACGCGGCGTCGCATCATTGAAACGTTGCGCTTTCCTCGCGGCCTGATATGTTATGATGTCTGCGCGCGTTCCTGGCGTGAGCGGATTGCGCGTCCGCAGGACGCCTGTTTTTGGTTGCCGGGGGTTCTCAAACTCCGGCAGTCCAGCGCTTTGTGACTGGCAGTTTTCAACTCACGGCAAACCGACCATCCATGAAGGGTGAGTTACTGATACGGGCGGTTGCGTTGAAGACTGCTGTTGCACAGCCCGCGAGGTCAGGATAGTGTGACCTGTTTTATTTTCAGGTCACACTTCGTAAAAAAATTTTAAAAATACCTGTTGCAATGCGGGTTCGAGTGCGTTACCAAAACCTATGCGGCGGCCTTCGTAAAAAAATTTTGAAAATACCTGTTGCAATGCCTCCAAACCCGCTAATTGGCATGAAATGTGCAGGAGACACTACAGGTAGGTTTTGTCCTCCGCCTTGCGCCCCCGTAACCGACCGGGGCCGATGCGTCGCGGCCCGATGACGCCGCAGCCCACCCGTTTGCACCACCTCGGCTGCGGCTTTTCCGCGCCGCTGCTTCACCCGGTTTCCACCCTTTTTCGCTGGTCGCGCCGTCCTGCCTGTTAGCGCTTTGGACGCCACGCGCGTACCGCGCCGTCTCACCCGGTTTTCGCGTTCTTGCTGCATTCGAGGAGGTTTCTCATGCTCAGACCGAATTGCAAGTCTCTCTTCGCCCCCGCCGCGCTCTTCGCCCTCAGTTTTGGCCTGGTTGCAGGCGCGATCTATGCGCCCCTCCCCGCTTTCGCCACCCGCACGCCCATGAGGCGGGTTGTATTGCGTGTGTGCAAGGCGGAGGCTGCGCGCTCGAAACCGGCGCTGTGCAGTTCAAGCCTTCTAATAATCCCCGTCCGCCAGTGAGACGGTGCGTGGATTACGATCATGTCTGGCCCGCCCACTGCGCCACGTTTATCCCCGTTGAGTATGACATCTACGTGCCGGACGGTCAGGGCGGCTGGTATGATTCGGGCGACACCTGCGTCAGCATTGACTGCGCCGCCGGGACGCCCATCAACAATCGCCCCTGCGTCACGCCGCAAAAAGTTTCTGGCGGCCCCACAGACGATTCGGGCGGCTGCGCGACGCTTTGACGCCCCGGCAGCCGAAAGGAAGCGAAAATGAAGCGCATCTACCTTGTCCCCGCAGCGGCGCTGCTGGCCTCGCTCTGCATTTTGGGCTGGCGCAAACACCAGGAGCCGATCCCGATCCGCACGACCGGCGACGGCATTCCCGACGCGGCGCAGGCGGGCGACGTTCCGGCGGCGATGGCGCAGTGCCGTCAGGTCATGTCCATTCTCCAGCAAAACAACTGGGACATTCCCAACCCCTGCCCCGACGCCATCTTCAAACTGCTGACGCTGGCAGACGGAAAATACTCGGAATCTCAGTACGATCGCAAGCCCAGATATGCGAACATTGGGATTCCCACCAAAGACCCGGAAACCGCTTTGTACTCTCAGGTTTACGCGCGGCAGAACCGCTCGTACTACAAAGGCGACCTTTCGATGGCGCGTCCGAGCGGGTTCTACATCGTCGGATATAAACGAACCGGCGAGGTACGGCAAGTGCCAGTGGAGCAGGTACGCATCAAAGCGCACATGAAAGCGGGCGAGGACTTGTTATGCTACCCGGATCAGTCCTGCTACCCCACGTCGGAACCGCACCCTTCCTACACGCGCACGAACCATCCGCAGTAAGTCTCCAGAGGGAGTAGCTGCTGCGCTGTTAGCTGGGGAGCAACTCTCGGCGAGCGGCGCGGCGGCATTAAGGTAAGTGAAATAAAAATCCCGTTCCTGCGCGCCCAATCGGGTCAGTGTGCAGGGACGGGATTTTTTTGCGTTGGGTTCGTTCGGGTTACGTCCATTCTTCGACGCGGCGGCCATGGCTGTCGGCGAAGGAGCCGACGACAATCATGATCAGGTCAATCAAATACCAGATGCCGAACCCGCCCCCGGTCAGCAAAAAGAGGAGGCCGGTTCCGATTTTGCCGACGTAGAAACGGTGAATGCCAATCGGAATGAGCAGCAGCAACAGCAGGCAAATCAGGCGTTTGCGGTCGGAAACATAGGCGGATTGCGGGTACGTCGGAGTCATTTTGCTGTTTCTCCCCTTGTACGAAGTGTACGAAAAGGCGTTGGTAAAAGCGTGTGAACGAGTTCTTCCACAGTCCATTACGGAGGATTTGCCCGGTCAGGTTTCGCGATTACTGGCGCTGCATGGAAACCGGCCCATGCGAGAGGGACGGCTACATAGTCATTGGGGCTTCTTGCGGGTGTAGTCGGCCAGCAGGGTGACAATTTTGTCCTGTGCGGCCTGGCAGACGGCGTTCGGGGCCTGGTGATTATTCATCAGAATGGAGAAGGCTATAAGTTCGCCGTCTTGGGTCGTGACGTAGCCGCTCAAACTGCTCGCGAACGAGACGTAGCCGGTTTTTGCGCGGCAGTTGCCGGCGGCGGCGGTATTTTTCATGCGGCTGCGAAGCGAGCCGTCCACGCCCGCGATCGGCAGCGAGGCGTAGAAAATAGAGAATTCGGGCGTCGTGTGCAGGTAGGCCAGCAGCTTGACGAGGTTGCGGGGCGAGACGAAGTTTTCGCGGGACAGCCCGGACCCGTCCACCTGATGCAGCGTCTCGATGTCCAGGCCCGCGTGCAGCAGCCAGTCGCGGGCGATCAGAACGGCGGTTCCCTGACTGCCTCCGGTTCCTCGCCCCGCGCGAACTGCGCCCACTGTTTTTAGGAGACATTCGGCGACGAGGTTGTCGCTCGGCTTGTTGAGCCGCTTGAGCAGAACCGCGAGCGCGGGCGAGACGTGTTCGGCGAGAAGGGGCGAACCGGCGGGCGCGGGCGGGCCGTCGCGCAGTCCGCCGGTTATGGTTATGCCAGCGCGCTGAAGGGCTTCCAGCAGCAGAAAAGCCGTGTAGCGCGACGGGTCTTCTATCGTGACGCCGACGGGCTTGTTGTCTGCGGCGGCGACGTCGAGCGGCAGGCTGCCGCGAAGGGTCAGGATATTGCGCCCCCGTTCGCGAGTCGTGCTGAGAGTGAACTTGCTCTTTTTTGCGCCCGTTGTGGCGAGATTGCGAATTTCGACATAGTGGCGGGTCGGGCCGACCGTGACGTGAATCGGGTCGCCCGGCTTGCGGCCCGGCGCGAATTGCAGGTAAATCAAGTTTTTGTTCGCGTTGAGCGCGCTGATCTGGGCGGAGTAGTAGAAGGGTTCGTCGTCCCAGGCCCATCCGTCGCCAAGCCGCTGCCGGTCGAAATAGGTGTCGTCGTAGCGCAGACGGCCCGCAACGCGCCGCAATCCCGCTTTCGCTGCTTGACGCGCAAGATCGGCAAGATCGCCGGGAGCGAGCAGGGGATCGCCCGCACCGCGCAGGATAAGATCGCCCCGCAGCGCGCCGTGCGCGTCGAGCGCGCCGGTTCGATACAGGCGCGTGCGGTACGCGAAATTGGGGCCGAGAATGCCGAGCGCGACCGCCGAGGTGAGCAGTTTGTTGTTGGAGGCGGGCAGAAACGCGCGGTCGGCGTTGCGCGCGTACCAGAGCGATTGATCGGTCAGGGATTGAATGACGACGCCTTGAAACCCGGATTGCAGGCCGGGAACGTCCAATGCCCCGTCAATCGCGCGAACCAGTTCCGGGTCGGGGCCGCGTCCGGCTCCGGCATCTTGGGCGCGCAGGGGAAGGCCGGCAAAGAGCGCGGCGGCGAGAAGCGCAATTCTAAGAACGCCTTTCAAGCGGCAGGCATAAGAATTCTTCACGAACATACACGCGAAGTTCGCCGTTCGCCGGGCGGAGTCCTGCCGCGCCTTCTCATCCGAAGCGTCCGGGGTCGAGGGCGAAGGTTAGGTTCGGAACGCTTTTCCAGCCTCTCGCGGAACGCGGAAATGTTCAGCGAGAGGCTGGAAGGGCGACGCCTTTCAAATGCAGGAGGGTTCGGTATTGGGACGCGCTTACTCGGCGGGAGAGATGTTCTGGTTCACCCGGAACAGGTTGGTCGGATCGTAGCGCCATTTCACCCCTTGCAGCCGCGCATAGTTGTCACGGTAGGTGGCCTGGACCCGATCCTGCCCCTCGTCCATCATGAAGTTCACATAGGCCCCGCCAGCGGAATAGGGGTGCAGGGCGTCCCAGTAGCGCCGCGTCCAGGAGACCATGCGCTCGTTATTGGCCGGGTCCGGGTTCACGCCGACCATGACCTGCGCCCATGTCGCGTCGCGGTAACTGAAGGCGGTATCCTCCGGCCCGACGCGATGCGCGGCGCCATCAATGGGATACATATGCATGGTTGACTGCCAGGTCGGCAGTTCCGCGCCGAACTCGATGTGCCGCTCGATGGCGGCATCGCTCAGTTCCTTCACAAAGTCCGCGCGCCAGTACCACTGAAGCCCTGCGGGGTAGATGGGGTCGAACGCGCTCTGGAGCGCCGGAAAGGGCATCGCCTGGACGCCGTACAGGGCGGGCGGGCCGAACTCTCGCACCGGGCGGAACGCCTCGTCCGCCTTTTCCTCCGGGCCGGTGTAGCACCAGATTACGCCGCACATCTTTTGCAGGTGCAGATGTTCCGGGAACGGCGGGCCGGGCGGCACAGTCAGGAAGGCGAAGAAGCCGTTCAGGTCTTCCGAAGCCGCGGGCAGAAACTCGCGATACCAGCGCATGACGTCGCGGGCCTGCGTGATCGGCCAGAGCGTGGGGCCGGCCAGCACGGTTGAGACCGGGTGCGCGCGGAACAGGAAAGAGCAGACGACGCCAAAATTTCCGCCTCCCCCGCGCACGCCCCAGAAAAGGTCGGGATGTTCCGTCGCGCTGGCCGTCACAAGGCTCCCATCGGCGATCACAATGTCGGCGGCCAGCAGGTTATCAACCGTCAGCCCGTATTTACGGGTCAAATGCCCGATGCCGCCGCCCAGCGTCAGCCCGCCCACGCCGGTTGACGCGATGACGCCGGAGGGGACTGCCGGGCCGTGCGGATGGGTAGCGGCATCCACGTCGCTCCACAGACTGCCGCCCTCCACGCGGACGGTTCGGTTCGCGGCGTCAACCTGCACCCCGCGCATCTCGGAAAGATCAATGACCAGCCCGCCGTCACAGACTCCCAGGCCGCCTGCGTTGTGTCCGCCGCCGCGGATGGAGACGAGCAGGTCATTGCGGCGCGCGAAATCCACACAGGCGACAACGTCGGCGACGCCCGCGCACCGGGCGACCAGGGCCGGATGCCGCTCGATCATCGCGTTGAATACCATTCGCGCCGAGTCGTAGGCCGCATCGCCGGGGCGGATCAGCGCGCCCTGGAGACTGGCGGCCAGTTCCTGAATTGCCGTCTCATCCAGGCGCCGCTCTGCGCCGCTCCGCGTTTTCGCATTTATTTCTGGCATTTGCCTTCTCCTCCCCCATCGCCGGGGCATGGGCCGGTCTGCGGCCCGATACGGCGCGGCATCG
>JBBRNU010000051.1:0-12593 GCA_038230115.1 Chthonomonadales bacterium
CTGTTATCGCCATTCGCGTCGCCGCCGGGCAGGGTAATTGTCCCCAGCGTGACCGGGCCGCTCGTGGCGTCGAGGGGCAGGTTCACGGCCAGGGTGCGGTCGCCCTGGACATGCAGCGTGTAGGTTTTGGCCGCAATCGCCCCCAGGCTGAACGCGCCGTCCGGCCCGACGGCGGTAACGCGCGTGGAGGACGCGGTTCCGTCCGTCGGGCGCAGCGTAAACGTGATCGTCTGCGCGGGCGCGGCGGGGGACAGGTTGTCCAGCGCGACCACGCCGCTGACCGTCGTTGGCAGCAGACCGTAAGCCACGATGGACGACGATCCGGTCGGCACGTACACTTTGCCGTTCACGACGGTCGGGAACTGGAAATGCCCGGTCGAGGGCAGGCCGTCGCGGCTGGCATTCAGCCCGCTGTTCCAAATCTCCGGCTTGCTCACGTCGGTGGCGTCGAAAGCGTGAACCACGCGGTTGTAGTCCACGCCCCACAGAATGCCGTTGCGTCCGCCGTTGGCGCTGACGGCCAGCGAGCCGCCGAACGTGTTAGGCGTGGCCTGCTTGTAATACCCGGTCGGCTGAGAGGTGACGAACTTCCCGACAGCGGGGTCGTACAAAAATTGCGTCAGGTAGCCGGAAGTAGGCCATAGATAGACGTATTTCACGCCGCCCGTGTCCCAGCAAACCGGGTTCTGCCCCACCTGGTCCACCTTGGTCACGTTGTCGAATCGCTGCACCACATTGTCCGGGGCGGCGCTCTTGAATTTGCCCAGGTTATTGGCGTCCATCAGGAAGACCGAGCCGAACTTCGTGCCGCCGCCGAACAAGCGTGACGCGCCGGGGATCAGCAGCGGGCCGCTGTTGCCCGTATCTAAATCTTGGTCGCTCAGATGTTTCTCGTCGTAGGACGCGAACCAGTCGGTCACGGTCAGGTCGGCGGCGTTCAGTTTCAGATAGCACATGCCGTAGCTGGTGGTCGGCGTAATGCCTTTCGTGTTGGCGTCGAACGTGCCGTTGCCAATCGAGCAGTAGATGCTGCTGGCGTCGGCGGCCAGTCCTTTGCCTGCCTGCCAGATGCCGTCGTCGCCGCCATTCGGGTTTGTGCAGAAGACCGCTGTCTGGGTGAAGCCGTTGGCGCCGAACTGGTAGCCCAAAATCCAGCCGTGATAGGGGAAACTGTCGGAATTGTGCGCGAAGGCGCAGTACACGACGCCGTTGAGCAGGAGCAGGCCGGGCCGACAGTTGGCATGGGTCGTATCGAACGAAACAACGCCCCCGGAACTGCCGTCGCCATTGCCCGGCACGGAAGCGGCGACCAGAAGCGGGCTGTTCGCAGCGATTTTTTCGTCGCCGGTCGTGATGTCGAAGGCGCGCAGGTAAGTCGCATCGTTGTTGGACGGGCCTTTGGTCAGGACATAGATAATTTTCGCGGCGGGGTCAATCACGGGCGTACAGGTCGTCCACCGGGCGGAGTTGGGCAGGACGTGATGCCAGAGCGGGTTGACCGCGCTGGGGTCGTCGGCGTCGTAAGCGTACAGGCTGCACTTCGAGTTGTCGCTGTTTTTCGAGGTGTAGGCGTAAATTACGTTATGCACGACGCCGTTGATCGTGACGCCGGGAACGTAGAGAACCTGCCCGTTCACGTCGGCGTCGAGCGTGCGGGTGAACAGCTTGCCGAACGTGGTCACGCTGAGGTTGGCAGGCGTCAGGGCGGTTTCCTGCAAGTTGGCCCCGGTGCGCGCGTTGTCGTTGTGCTGCGTCAGGACGGCGGGCGGCGCAGCCTGGGCGCGGGGCGCGTGGGCGCACAGGGCCAGCCAGCCCGCTGCGCGGAAGGCGGCGCGCAGGCGAGGAGCGCGCTTGCGGGCGCGCGAAACGGATGCGGCAATCGGCATGGACATAGTGAGATTTCTCCTTGCGCGTTCAAGGCTTACGCGGCCTTGCGCGGAACCGGCAATAACGCTTCCATTGCGCGGAACGCTGCGATGCGATTTCGGCGAAATTTGTCGCCGGGGGCGCGTCCCGAACTGCCGACTGCGTGTCCTGGAGAATTGTTTCTCGGTGGCGCGTGGGGTTGGCGACAAAATAGCGGCACGTATTCAGTACGCTTACAGAATGGTTCCGTTCCCATCTTAGCCAAGACGGAACGCCCCGAACGACCGGGCGGCAAAAATAAATCGCGCCGACTGCGCCGATAACGCCGAATGCCGGCGACCGGGCAATCTCAAAAACGGGAGAAAAAACAATGACGGATTTTGCAGGACGGATCGCCCGCGCGCAGGCGGCGCTGACGACGCAGGGCGCGGCCTTGATGACGCTGGGCGCGACCGACCAGATGCGCTACCTGACCGGGTGGGCCGAATACGGACATGAGCGGCTGGTGGCGCTGTTCGTTCCCGCGTCCGGCGAGCCGGTTTTCGTCGTGCCGACCATGCATCAGGCGCAGGCCGGGGGCAATCCCGCCGGGCTGCGACAAATCGTGACCTGGGACGACGCGACCGGCTGGCAGGACGCGCTCCGCCCCCTGCTGACGCAATGGCTGGCGAACGCGCTGTCGCCCTTGATGTTGATTGACGAGGAACTATACAGCGGGCATCTGCTCGCCCTGCAAAAATTGGAGCCGGACGCGCGCTATGACGGCGCGGGCGGAGTCATGACAGGTCTGCGCGCCATCAAAACCGAAGACGAGTTGGCCGCGATGCAGAAGGCCGCCGACCGTATTGACGCGATTATGGAGGCGGCGATTGGCGCGCTGCGGGAAGGCATGACCGAGATCGAGTTGGCCGATCACATCCGCGCCCTCATGAAGCGCGACGGCACGCGCGAGGCGTTCAACTCCCTGGTCTGCTTCGGCGCAAACGGCGCGCATCCCCACCATTCCACCGGCGAAACGCGGCTGGTGCGCGGCGACATGGTCATTTTCGACATCGGTTGCATGGCGGACGGCTATCCTTCCGACATCACGCGGACGGTCGCTTTCGGCCCGCCGCGCGATCCGGACGCCGCTCATGTTTACGCCATCGTCAGCGAGGCGCACTGGCAGGCGCGCGACGCGGCGCGCGCGGGCGTTTCGGGCGCGACCGTAGACGGCGTAGCGCGCGGCGTGATTACAGCAGCGGGTTTTGGGCCGCAGTTCGTGCATCGGACGGGGCATGGCATCGGGCTTTCCACGCACGAGCCGCCCAACATCGTCGGCGGCAGCGACGCGGCCCTAGGGCCGGGGATGTGCTTTTCCATCGAGCCAGGCATTTACCTGCCCGGTCGCTTCGGCGTTCGCATCGAGAACATCGTCACCCTGACGTCCGACGGCCTGCGTTCCTTCAACGCCGACCCGCCCCGCGAACTGCGCGTCGTCCCCGCCTGACCCGCGCTGATGTTTTGCTAGGCATTCCGCTTGCGCGGTACGAATAAGTCTACGGCTGTATCGCTGAGTGATTTTATAAACAATAGGGTTGAAATTATCGTCCCTTACGACCATGTATCGTCCCTTACGACCATGAAGGAAAGAGCGAGAGTCAGTTCTCGTTTGAAGGAACATTGGTCATGGAAGTGGAGTTGGAAGCGCCCAACGACTATGATATACTGTATGCGGAGGAAAATGACGATGAGCGAAACTATCCTGACCAAACCCAAGCGCAAAACCGCCGACTACGAAGCTCTTGCCGCGCAGATGCTTGCCGAGATAAACCGCCTTGAGGCGCAGATGGACAGAGACCATGCCGAAGGCGAACGGCTGAAAATCGAGACACAGGTTATCAAAGCGCGCACCGCTGCTACGCTTTCGCAGTTGCAGGAGCAAATTACTCGGCTTTCAAGGTCGGCATAGCCCGATATGGAAACAGTTCTTAGACTATGCCACGAAAGTTGTCACCTTAACTCAGCGTCTTCAGAAGCAAGAGGAAGCCGCCAAAGAACTACGCAACGAAGTCAAGGAGTTGAACCAGAAAGTAGATCAACTCGCCGAATTCGTACAACGGCTGGCCTTTAAGTTTCAACGTGACCGGGAAAACGCCGAACGAGACCGTGAAATCCAGAGGCTGCGCTTGGAGAATATTCTGCTTCGCTTCGAGCGTAGTTTGCCACCCGGAAGCAAGCCGGAGAGCGAAGACGAGGCATAGGGATTGGCAGAATAACTCTGCCGTCCCGAACCATTCAATTCCGTGGACAACGTTTGGCTGCCATTTGACACCGCTTCAATCGAAAATGTCCCCGCTGGCGCGCTCATAGGCGCTGTTCCCGGTGCAATCCTGCTCCTGCGCCGCCGTCGGAGGTAGTCGGCGCGAGCGGGCGGTTCCGGTGTATAATGAAGGGAAGCGCAAACTGTTGCGCTTCCCTTTCGCGCTGCCTTTGCCGCCGAAGGGAATTGCCGCTCCAAGCGAAGGAACAAAGCTCATGACGATCACGCTGGAACTGCCCCCGCACCTCGAAGCCCAATTGCGCGAGAAAGCCGCTCGCCAGGACGCCCTCGGCGTGCGCCGCCTCCTGGCCGAAGCCGCCGCGCCCCTTGCCGAACGGCTGCTACAAGAAGCCGCTTCTGCGTTGAGCGATGGGGAGTTCGAGCGGTTGGCCGATCAACTCGCCGATGCGTTCGGGGCTGCAGTGGATCAGCCTGCGCCTGCCCTCTCCAACGAAGCCGTCAGCCGGGCGGGCATCTATAGGGAACATCCCTAGCCATGCGCTACCTTGTAGACACCAACATTTTGCTGCGTTTCGCCGACCGCGCGCAGCCGTTGCACCTGATAGTGCGCGCGGCGGTGCGAAAGTTGCGGGCGCAGGGTCATCATTTGCAGGCCACGACCCAAAACTTCGTGGAGTTCTGGAACGTGGCGACCCGGCCCGTCAAGCAGAATGGGTTCGGGCTGTCTCCTGTCGAGGCGGAACGTCTGCTGCGCGTGGTGGAAAGGCTGTTCCCGCTTATTCCCGACGACCCGGCAGTGTACCCAGCCTGGCGGCAGTTGGTTGTCTCTTATGGCATTTCGGGGGTGCAGGTGCATGATGCGCGCCTGGCGGCGGCAATGCAGGTGAACGCGATAACGCGCTTTCTAACCCTCAACCCCGCCGACTTCGCCCGCTACGCGCCTTTGGGCATTGTAACGGTAGACCCGTCCAGCGTTTAGAGCGTCCCGCAATTTTGCGCCCGAACAATATAGGCAGAGCGACTCTCCCCAGCACGCTCATAGGCGCTGTTCCCGGTGCAATCCTGCTCCTGCGCCGCCGTCGGAGGTAGTCGGCGCGAGCGGGCGGTTCCGGTGTATAATGAAAGGGAGCGCAAACTGTTGCGCTCCCTTTTTTGTTAGGAGACGCCCTGATGCCGGTACGCCAACCCCGCTATCCGCTGGAAGAGTTCGCCCGACGCGGCGACGCCATCTATGACCGCGATATTCGCGCGCAGGTCGAGCCGGAACACAACGAGAAGATTGTCGCCATTGACATTGATACCGGCGCGTGGGAGCTAGAACCCGATGAGGACGCTGCCGCCGACCGTTTGGAAGCGCGCCTGCCCGACACGCAGATATGGGTGGTGCGGGTCGGTTCGCGCTATGTGCGTCGGTTCGGCGCGGGACGGAGCCGACAAAGCGCATGATGACAGGGATTGCGACGGCGCGACGCGAGGCTATTCTGCGTGTGATACTGCACGATGTCAACGGCTAGGAACACCTCTGCGATGCGGTGGTGAATACCGGCTATACCGGGACTCTGACCCTGCCGCCGGACATGATTGCCGCTTTAGGGTTGACCTGGCACAGAGCCGGACGCGCGGTTCTCGCCGATGGCAGCGAAAGCCGCTTCAATGTTTTCAAAGGCGTCGTTTTGTGGGATGGGCAGACGGTGACGATTCGCATAGACGAATTGGATGCTGACCCGCTCGTGGGAATGTCGCTGATGTACGGCTATGAACTGCTCATGCCCGTTCTGGACGGAGCCACGTTCACGCTGCGACAGATCGCCGCCCCTTGAAACGCCCTGCGTTGCGCGCCCCGTTACCGCGCCAGACAAACCACCCCTAACGCAGGCAGTCTCGTCGGGCTTGCTCGGCGGCTTGCCGGTAAGTTCAATGATTGGGGTCAGCGTGATGAAGTCGTACTAGCGAACCTTCGCGCTTTGGTCTTGACCGGGCCGCGACCCGATGCTGGAGATCGCCCCATGAACAAACGCCCTGGCAGAATAGCGCTGCTTCCAACTCTCTTTGCGATCCTCCTGCTTGCCCGCGTCGCGCACCCGCAGACGCAGACAGATAAGCGCCCGGAGACACGCTACCTGGCCTTTCAAGTCTTCACCGGCGGGGCCGACCCAACAATGGCGATCGGCGATTCGGGAATGCATCCGCTCGGCCCCATCCCTTCTCAAGACCAGCTGGACGCCTTCGTTCACGACATTCGCCACCGGATCGGCGCTGTCGGTAACAGACAGACCCGGCTGGCCGTCTTCTTCGGCCCGCTGGCGTTCGACCATTCCGATGCGGAAATACGACGCCTCATTGCGGCGGTCTTCGCCCTCGCGCTGAAACAGAAAGTGGCCGTTGGATTTCATCTGGATGACTCGATGTTTTGGGCGCGACGCAGCGACCTTTGGCGCAGCCCGGACAATGTTGAATGGCTGGATTGGAACGGGACGCCTACGACGGGGCGACGCATTGACTGGGGGCCGCAGCCGCAAAAGATTCCGCCTCAGATGTGTTTCAACAGCAAAGCGATCCAGGCCGAAACGCGCCGACGCGCTAGGGAAGTCATCGGCAAAGCCATCAAAGCGGGCCTAGACCGGCTCAAGCGGCAGGGCGAGGAAGACCTGTTCGCGGGCGTCATCGCGGGGTGGGAAACCCAAATCGGGCAGGATTTCGACACCGGGCGCTATCTGGGCTATCATGCGCTGACCAATCGGGGTTTCGGCAAGACCCATCCGCCGCGCGACTCGGACGCGGAGCGCGAGCAGGTCGTGCAGGAGTTCGTTACTCTGTGGTGCAAAGGGCTTGCGGACGCGGGAATCCCCGCCCGTAAGATATACGCGCACACGGCCTTTCTCTCGCGACGGCTATTTGAGGATCAGCCCTCGCCCACGTTGTCTTACTCGCAGCACAACCATTTCGCGCCGCCTTCGGTCGCCTTTGGGAAGTTCCGCCGTCCGGGGTTCAGCACGTATCCGCAGCCCGGCCTCTTCGCGCAAATCTACACCGAAGTCGCTCAGTACGGGCATCCGGGGTGGGCCTCCAGCGAGGGGACGAACTTGCAGATTGGCAGCGGGCCGGGCCAGTCGGGTATAAACATGGAGACCTATCTGGCGAAAATGTTCAATCATGGCGCCACGCTCGTGAATATCTTTTCGTGGGGCGTTGGCGGCGAGGCGAACGAGAAGATGGACTTTCGCGTGATGACCGAGGGCGAAGAAGCCCTGCGCGCCTACCGGAAGTTTTTGCGGGGCGGGCGCCTGACGGAGACCGTCTCTACAGCCACCTCCTACTTGGAGCGTCTCCCGGCGAAAATCCACCGCATTCAGCAGGAATTACCGGCCTGGCTCCAGAAAACCGGAAATCGGACGCAAGCCGAACCCCTGCTGCAGAAGATGGAAGCGGCCCTGAAAGCCGACAATTTCGCGGAAGCCGAAAAGGCTGCCGACAGTCTTTTGAAGCTGCTGGCCTCGCAGTAAGTTTCCGTACCCGGAACGTTTATAGAACGAACAGATTTGCTGACGACCAGCCATGCCATGAATACACCGGAATGGGACAAAGGCAAAATTGGTGATTTCTTCGATTATTGTGGCGAACCTTACCGCTTTGAGGACGACGACGCGACTATTTATAGAACCCGTGATCAATGCCTGCAAGCCGAGATTGTTTTCCTTCCGGTTCGGGGCGTGGTCTGCTTTACGCTTCGCGACCCCGACGCCAGCATAATCATGGATTTGTCGGTCGCCGCGTACGTCCCTTTCGATAGGCGAACTTTCGAGGGGGCGGACAACCCGTATTGTCACGAGTGCAGCGTTCTGCCCGGCCTCCATGCGTATTCGCCCCCCGCCTGGTATCAATTCTTCGATTACGCCACATCCAAAAACAAAGCGATTTCCGCAGCCTTTACACATTGGCCGCGCATAAGCCTGCGTTTTTTCGACCCCAGCCCTGAAACGGGGGCAAGCAACAAATGAACAACGCATGGAACCACGTTGCGGCGGAAACGACGGTTGCTATGTTCGTCGCCGACCCGTTGGAAAGAAAGGACGTCGAACAGGCGCTGAAACAAGCGTCTTTCAAAGTCCTTGATTGCCTCAGCAAGGCGGAACTGAAAGCCGCAGTTCGCGCTGGCGTCGTGAAGATTTTTCTGGACGTGAACACAGAGCGCTTCGACACCGTGGCGTTCGCGCGTCAGTTATTCACACCTGCCCGCGAACCTCAGATATTCTTGATTTTTCTTTTGCCGAGAAATTCACAACCTCCTGAATTTGCAGATACGTTTCTTGAGCATCCGGTGGCTTTTTACGCCAGACCTGCCCGAATCGCGGAGTTATCGGGATTTGCCAGGAAGTTTTTCTCGGACGCATCTTGAGCCGCGATAAACCACTTGCGACCCTCGCATAAAAAAGCCGCCGCGTCACTTTTGATGACGCGGCGGCTTTTCGTACAAAACCCGGCTTGCTTGGAACCGTCAGGCCGGGACTACCGACCGAACGGGCGGAAGCCCAGGGACGAGAGGTAGAAGAACGGGTTCAGGATGTCCTGCAATTCGACGTTATGGCCCTTCTGCGGCACGAACAGCACGTCTCCGTTCTGCATGATCAGGTTGCTCTTCAGATCGGAGCCGTTCGCCATGCGCTGCAAGTCCATCTTCGTGCGGGTCGTCGTTCCGTTTTCGGTATGCACCAGGACAACCTTGCGAAGTTCCGCGCCCTGGTTCGCGCCGCCGCCCTCGGCCAGCGCCTGCAAAACCGTCACCGGCTTGTTGTCCTGAATCGGGTAGGTTCCGGGCCGGTTGGTCTGCCCCAGCACGGTGTACTTGGCGGTCACTTCAGGGATAATGATCGAGTCGCCGTTCTGCATAAATATGCGGCCTTCCGGCGTATCGGCTTTGCCCTCGACCAGCAGCGGGTACAGGTTCAGCGGGATGTTCTTGCCGTTGCGCTGCAAAGTCGCGCGCGTGAGCGACGCCTTTTCCATCGGCCCGCCCGCATCGGCCAGGGCGCGCGTCAGGGTCACCGGCGTGCCGTCTTTGGGCAGCGGGAAGGGGCCGGGACGCAGCACCGAACCCAGCACCGTGTAGGCCTCCAGCGTCGGCTCGTCGAGGGTGACCAGCAGCACCAGATCGCCGATTTTGAGCGGAATGTCCGAAGCCACGTCGGGCGGCGAGCCAAGAATTTTTTCCATGTCCAGTTTCGTGGTCTGGAAATCGCGCACCAGCGTGCCGAGTGTCAGCTTGTTTTTGCTGACCAGCCCGCCTGCTGCGGCGACGAGGGTGGAAATTCGCATTTCCTTGCGAAGCGGATATTGTCCGCTGACCCGCGCGCCCACAATCGTGACGGTTTTCGAATGGCTTTCCCGGAGCGTAATCGAAAGCTCCAGATTATTGTACAGCCGGTCCAGCCCCTTGCGAATTTCGTCTTTCAATTTTGCCAGCGTCAGGCCGTCGGCCTTGATGTCGCCCTCGATGCCCGCGACGTGAATTTTGCCGTCGGAAAGCACCGGCACGGCCTGAGTCAGCTCTTCATGCCCGATGACGAAAATCCCGATGACGTCATCAATGCCGACCACGTATTCCGGGCTGGAATCGGCGGGCACGGCAGGCGCGACGACGGGCGGAACCGGGACGGGGGTCGGAGCGGCGGGCTTGACCGGAGCCGGAGTCGCCGGAGGAGCCTGCGCGTCCGCTTTTCGCGCCAGCCCGCCGGACGTCAGCAGCGCCAGGGACAAACTCAGCGCGGACAGGGCGCGCAGTCGGCCCAAAACGCGCAATCGTCGAAATTGCAGAGGGGTCATCTTGCTTACTCCTTGCTTCCATCGTGGCTGTCGTGGCTGCCGTTCGCGCCGTTACCATTCGCGCCGTTTTCGCTGACGCGCGTGCGGCGGGCGGTCGCGGTCGTGGCGGGTTCGGCGGCGGCAATCGCGGTCGCGGCGCGGTCGCTCACCTGCGAGGTCAGCTCTTCCCACTCGCGGGTTCCGCCGCTGCCGCCCTTGCCGGACAGTTCCGACTTGTGATAGTACGACTGATACCCGTAGTAGTAATCGCTGCGCCCGCTGTCCATCGTGACCTTGTTGTACACGACGCCCAGAATTTTGGCGTGAGCCTGTCGCAGCAGTTCGTTGCCATGCCGCAGGGCCGATTTCTTCGTCGAGCCAAGCTGCACGACATAAATCAGGCCGTCTACGGTTGCGGCCAGCACCTGCGCGTCGGCCACCGACAGGCAGGGCGGCGAGTCCAGAATCACGATGTCGGCGCGTTCTTTCAGTTGCTCCTGCGCCAGCTCCATCGCCCGCGAGTTCAGCAGCTCGGCGGGGTTGGGCGGAATCGGGCCGGACGCGAGAATTTTCAGGTTCGGGATGTCCGTATCCTGCAGGGCTTTCTCAATCGGCATCGCGCCCACGAGGACGTTTGTCAGACCCGGCGTGTTGCGAATGCCGAACTTCTCGTGAACAGTCGGACGGCGCAGGTCGGCGTCCACCAGAATGACCTTTTTGCCGTCCAGCGCCATCGCAATCGCGAGGTTGGCGGCGGTCACGGATTTGCCCTCGCCCGGCGTCGTACTCGTCACCATAATCGAGTTGAGCGGTTCGCCGACGGCGGCGAAGCGCACGTTGGAGCGCAGCACGCGGTAACTTTCCAGCACCGATCCGCCCGAACTGTCGGCGGAAAGCAGGCGCTGCTCTTCCTTGTCAATGTTGGGAATGTAGCCCAGCGCGGGAACGCCGAGCAGCCGGCGCGCGTCTTCCGGCGCGTTCACGCGGTCGTCGAGGAATTCCTGCAGGAGCGCGAAACAGACGCCCAGCACCAGCCCGGCGATGCCCGCGAGAAGAATGATGACCAGGCGCTTGGGGCGCACCGGCGCAGGGTTCAGCGTGGCTTTGGTCAACACCTGGATCGGCGAGGACTGCGCGTTCTGGCGCAGGCTCAGGTCGGTGATTTCCGTTCCCAGTTTCTTCGCCGTTTCCTGCGCCGAATCCCGCTTCTGCACGAGCGCGGTGTAACCGAACTGCTGCAGGCCTAACTGCCGCATGGCGCTCGCGGCGTTCGCTTTTTGCGCGCGAAGCACCCCCACCGCGTTGAGCAGTTTGGTTTCCTCGACGCTCATCTGCCGCAGCGTGGCGCGCGTCTCGCTGATTTCCGGGTTTTCGGCGGTCTCGGTCGAGGCGACGGTGGCAGGCTGCTTTTTCAGCTCGGCTTCCAGAAATTGCTTTTTCGCGGTCAGCACGCGCACAGCAGGATAGCCCGGTTTGTACTGCGTCTGCGCGCCCTGAATCTGCCCGTCCAGCTCCGTCAATTGCGTTTTCAGCGTGCCGATCGTCGGGTTCGGCCCCTGCACGGTCTGGCTGATGCGTGGCGGCAGGCTGGCGAGGTTCTGGTTGGTCTTGGCAATCTGGGCTTGCAGCCCGGTGATCTGCGCCTGCAAATCCTGCTCTTTGTCGTTGAGGTTCGCCAGGGTCTGGTTGGCGCTTTGCACCTGCGCGTCATAGTTCACGACGTGCGTGCGATCCTGAAACTTCTGGAGCGCGGCGGAAACGTCCGCCCATTCTTTGTTGGCGTCATTGTATTGGCTCTTCGCGTAGGTAAGGGCGGTATCAAGATCGCCGGTGCGGTTTTTCTGATCCTGCACCTTGTACAAATCCATCAGGTTGTTGGTGACATCCTTGGCGGCGGCGGGCGTATGCGCCTCGGTCGCAACGTCAATGATGTCAATATCTTTGTCGTTGTTGATGCTGACGTTGACGCGCGGGTCGCCCGGATTTTGCCCGGCGGCTTTGTAAGCCTCGCCCAATAGTTCGGGGGTGGACAGCACCTGCATCTGCGTTTCGATGTTGTGGGAGGCGCTATTGGTGAAGATGGCGCTGAACGGGTCGCTGGTATTCTGCGTAAACAGCGTGGGGCTTTGCGGCGTGATCAGCAGGCGTCCCGCGCTGCGATAGACCGGGCGCGACATCAGGGCGACGATGACGCCGATCAGCAAAACCGCCAGCATGGTCTGAATAATCGTCCATTTGCGTCGCCGGAGAAGGTCGAAGTAGTCGCGCAGCGAAACTTCGTTCTGCGCCAATGTCTCTTCGTGCATAATACGGATAACCCTTCCTTAAACCCAGGGGTCGGCCAAGCCGTGGGAATTCGCCCCGGTAAATCATTTCTACAAGCGAGGCGGCGCGGCCCCCTCACTCCGCTATCTGCACAATGCGTGCCAACTGCGCGCGGCGCGCGATTTCCCTTGCCGCCGAATGCACGCTGTAAGGTATTATCGGCAGGCGGGAGGCCGTTATCAGAGCGGGAAAAACGAACTTTGACGGGTCGGGCCGTGAAAGCGACGCGGGCGCTTTGCAAGCGCGCGGAGGCGGCGCGGCAAGTTGGGATGAAACGTCGCGTCGGCGACAGGATAGAACGGGGTAGCGCGGAAAACGAGCGCGAGAAAAAAACGCGGCA
>JBBRNU010000052.1:0-12557 GCA_038230115.1 Chthonomonadales bacterium
GATGCCAATCGGGGCCACGCTCGCCACGCCTGCCATCTGGGAGAAGACCTTCGGCGCCAACCCGCTCGTCCATACCAGCACGTTCGGCGGCAATCCGCTTGCCTGCGCCGCAGGATTGGCCGCGCTGGATGTGATCGAGGACGAGGACTTGATGACGCGGGCGACTGCGCGAGGCGTGCAATTGATGGATGGCCTGCGACAAGTTCAGCGAGACCTGCCCGGCGCGCTCCGGGCGGTTCGCGGGCGCGGCCTGATGATCGGCGTCGAATTCGCCGTCAAGGACGTCGCCGAGCTTACCATCAACGGCATGGCGCAGCGGGGCGTAATTGCCGCCTACACGCTCAACAACCCGAACGTGATCCGCTTCGAGCCGCCGCTCGTCGTTTCCCCGGAGCAGGTCGAAACCGCCGTCGCCGCCTTCCGCGAGGCCGTCGCTGAATCGGTCGCCCTGCTGGAAGGCATGGAAGATTAGCGGTACGCGCGATGATACGGAACTCGCAAAAATCAGCGCGGTCGTCGGGGCGTCTTTTGGGACGGGCCAGCATTGCTGCGGCGCTGGCTGGACTCGGCTCGGCGCAGGCCAGCCGCGTTTTGGGCGGGACGGGCTAACGTCCCTGTCGCACGGCGTCGCGGATTTCGGTCAGCAATTCTTCCTCACGGGTCGGGGCGGGCGGCGTGGAAGGCGCGGCGGCTTCCTCGCGGCGCAGGCGATTTATCTGCTTGACGAGAGCGAACACGACCAGGGCGACAATGACGAAATTGAGGACGTTGTTGAGGAAAAGGCCGTAATTGAGCGTGGCCGCGCCCATCGCTTTCGCCTGCGCCAGCGACGCCGGGTTCTTGCCCGACAGGTCAATGAACTTGCTGCCGAAGTCAATTTTGCCGGTTACGAGACCGATGGGCGGCATGATAATGTCTTCCACCAGCGAGGTGACGATTTTGCCGAACGCCGCCCCGATGATGACGCCGACGGCGAGATCAATCACGTTTCCCTTGATCGCAAATTCCTTGAATTCCTTGAACGTGTGTGATTCCCTTCGTCCTTCCTGCAAACGGTAAACGCGGAAACACGTCGAGCCGAGGCTGCGGTTTCTCCTGGCGTGTCATGGGCGAGGGCGGAACCGAGAGGCGAGCGGTCTGGCGTGGCGTAACCTGACAAAAAATCGTAGCAAAAAAACCGCTTCCTGTCAAGGCTTGCAGGGCGGTTTGCGCGCAAGGATACAAACTGAGCCGCGGCATCCGAACAAAAACGTCCCCGACTCGTCGAAAAACGGGTCGGGGACGCGCGGCGCGATTTGTCGCCTGAAGTAGATTGCACGGCGGGCAGGCGAGCGGGACGTCAGTTGGGAATGTATTTCGCCAACACCTGATGTTTCGCCAGCAGGTACACGCAGGCAATCGCCACCAAATCCCACACCTCCAGAATGGGATCGGGGATATGCACGCCCGACAGCGCGCGGGCGGTCAGGCCGAACGTCAGGTGCGCCAGGAAGCAGTACAGGCTGTAGCGCCCGACGGTCGCCAGGGCCGTCAGTCCTCTTCCCATCGCGCCCCCGGTGCGCCGAAGGTACGCGCGAACGACGAGATAGGCCACGCCCAGAAACAGCAGACAGTAGGATAATTGCCCGAATTTGCAGGTTTCTTTGCCGACGAAAAAGCTTTCCGTGCCGGGCGGCAGGGCCATCCCAAGTCGCGCCAGGGTCGGACGCTGCAGCTGCGCGACCACGAAAACGACAGCGAAGACTCCGAACATCGTCGGCGCCAGCCAGCGGCGATGGCGCGGCCAGAGGTCGCGCGAGATTTCAGGGCGATAGTAGCCGATGCTCAGGGCGAGGAAAAACGCGAACTGCCACGCCATCAGGGAAAACACCTGATGCCCGCAGGCCGGGTCTGTCCAGCGGCCTGCATAGGGCCAAATTTGCGCCGCCACATACGGCAGCCCGGATAAGAGCAGCAGCCAGAGCGGTTTCCGGGCGCTCAGGAACCAGAGCGCGACCGGCGACAGGACGAGAAACATAATGTAGAGCGGCAGAATATTCATCAGGTCGTTGGACTGCAGGCGCAGCGCGGGAATCTTCCAGGCCACGTTCAGCAATCCGCCCGCCGACGCGAGGGAAGGAACCTCGCGGAGCAGGCTGGTCGTTTCGTGAACCGCGATCACGAATACCATCAGGCCGCAGTGAATCAGCCAGAGCGTGCGGGCGCGGTGCAAAAGACGCCGGTTCGCCGTTCCCAGCGCGCCTTCTTCCACCCGACGCCGCGACACCATGCCCAGCGTCAGGCCCGACAGCAGCACGAAACAATCGGCGGCGGTGAAGTAGCGGGGCAGGTGCGCGAGCGTGCTGAGATAGGTCGTGCTGCCAACGTGACTCAGGATCATCAGCACAATGGCCCACCCGCGCAAAATATCAATGGCGACATCGCGTTTGGGCAGCCAGGCGGCCATGGTTCGGGGCGGCGATTTGAGTCTTGACGCGGCGACAACCGCGTGCGTCAGGTTTTCCTGAACATCGAGCGGGCGCGGCGGAACCATTGTCTCGGTTCCGCTGTTTCCGCTTCCGGGGGCGTTGGAAGGCATCCATTACTCCTTACATATAAGTCACTACACCCATAGGCATAATTTGTGCCAAAAAGTTCAATGTGGAACTCAAAGCGGGCATTTTCGTAAAACACGGCCAAAATTGCGGTTTTTTCAATTTTATTTGACACGGCATGACAAACAAATTCATGCTCCCGTTTGGAATCGACCTGTCTTGTCGTTCGCTTGCCGGATGCAAGATTGACGCCAACTTGAAAAAAGGAGAGACTATGCTGCCCGAACGAACCCGCAATTATCTGATATTGGGGTTGGAAGGCTCGCCGATTGTGCTGGAACGGCTGCTGCGCAGCTCCGACGACGCGGCCTGCGACCGCCGCCCTGACCCGGAACGCTTCACGGTGCGCGAGGTAATGGCGCATCTGGCGGATTGGGAAGGCGTCTGGCTGGAGCGCATGACGCGAATGCGAACGCAGGCACACCCCACCCTGCTCGGCTACGACGAGGGCGAATGGGCTATCGCGCACGATTACGCGCATCTCGACGTGGCCGACAGCCTGGCGAAATTTCGCGCGGGCCGCGCCGACCTGACGCAGTTTTTGCGCTCGCTCGCCCCGGAAGAGTGGGAGCGCACCGGCCTGCACGCCGAACAGGGGCCGCTGACGATTGCAGACCTGGCGACGCTGATCATCAGCCACGACGGGTATCACAGTCGTCAGTTGGTAGAATGGCTGGCCTGACCGGGATCGAAGCCTTGAAGAGGATTGACGGGGAATTCCGGCGAACTTCAAGCCCGACGATAACGCAACGCGCCTCTGCCGAATGAAAAAAGAACGGGCCGGGAAAGCGGAAAAGAACGAGAAATCGGCAGCGACATAAAAAAAGTCAGCGACCGCAGGCAGGAACGCGCAATTCGAAGAGAAGCAGGCAAGGCAATGAAGATGAAACAGAGGATAGCGGCAGCGGCCTGGGTCGCGCTGACGGCAGCTGGAATACCCGCCCTGGCGCAGAACGCGCCGAAGATGGCGGCCACGCGCGAAACCCGCGCTGCGAAAGCGGGGCGAAGCCTCCGGCTGGAAGCGGAAGACGGCGAACTCGTGGGCGTCACAGTGATGAAAGAGGGCGCAGGCTTTTCCGGGACCGGGTACGTGGGCGGGTTTGAAGCGCCGGGAACCGCCGTTCGCTTCCATAAGGTTCCCGCAACGGCAGGCGTCTATCAAGCGCGCATTCGCTACCGGGCCGCGTCGGAAAAAGGCGTCGAGCTGGTAATCAACGGCAGGAAAATTTCGGCCATGATGCCCGCGTCGGGGAACGCTTTCGCGACCGCCAGCGCTGGCAAAGTGGAATTGAAGGCGGGCGAAAACGAGATCGCCATCGAACGGGGCTGGGGCTACTACCATATGGACGCGCTGGAACTCGCGCCCGCGCCGCCCGCCCTGCCGCTGCGCCCGCTGAAGCCGATTCCGGTAGACCCTGCAGCCACGCCGGAAGCCCGCCGCCTCCTGCGCTTTCTGAACGAACAATATGGCCGCAAAATGTTCTCCGGGCAGCAGAACCTCTCCGACGTAGAATTTATCCAGAAGACCATCGGGCTGACGCCCGCCATTCTGAGCAGCGACCTGATCGAATATTCGCCGTCGCGGGTCGCGCACGGCTCGAAGCCGGCAGGCTCGACCGAGCGGCTGATCCGCGCGGCGCAGTCCGGTTCCCTTCTTTCGGTGATGTGGCACTGGAACGCTCCCAAAGACCTGCTGGATAAGAAATACACCGACGCGAGGGGCAGGCAGATTGACGCGAGCTGGTACCGGGGATTTTACACCGAGGCCACGACATTCGACGTGCGTCAGGCGATGGCAGACCCGAAATCAGAAGATTACCGGCTGCTTCTGCGCGACATAGATACCATCGCTGTCGAGTTGAAAAAGATTCAGGCGGCCGGTATCCCCGTACTGTGGCGGCCTCTGCACGAAGCGGAGGGCGGCTGGTTCTGGTGGGGAGCGAAGGGGCCGGAAGCGTTCAAGGAACTGTGGCGTCTCCTGTACAACCGGCTGACGCAGGTTCACGGCCTCCACAACCTGCTCTGGGTCTACACGGCGGGCGGCAAGAAAGCGTGGTATCCGGGCGATAGCGTCGTGGACATTGTGGGCGCGGACGCCTACCCTTCCGATGTGACCGACCCTCTCAGCAGTCTCTGGGAAGAACTGCTGCATCAGTACGACGGACGCAAGATGCTGGCCCTGACCGAGTTCGGCGGCGTGCCGGACGCTGAGCGCATGGCGCGCTTCGGCGTGCGCTGGGCCTATTTCGCCTCGTGGGGCGGCGACCTCGGCCCCAAAAAGGTAACGCCGGAAGAGCTGGCGCGTCTGTACCATGAAAAGCGAGTAGTAAATGAGCATTCTAATCGCGGAAGATAACGCGATTCAAAGCGAGTATCTTCAGCAGTTGTACCGGGAGCGTTTCCCGGAGTTCGGGCCGGTCGAGGCCGTCGCGGACGGCGCGCAGGCAGTCGAGCGCGCCAGAACGTCCCGGCCCGCGCTGATCGTTCTGGACATCCAGATGCCGGGCAAAAACGGCATTCAGGCGGCGCGCGACATCTGGGCCGCCGAGCCGCACGCGCGTATTCTGTTCTGGTCGCAGTTCAAGGATGAGATTTACCTGCGCGAGTTGGGGCGCATCGTGCCGCCCGAAACCGTGTATGGGTATCTGCTGAAAACGGCGGGCGAGGAACAGCTTGTCGCTGCGGCCCGCGCCGTCCTGATTGACGAGCAGTGCTGGATTGACCGCGAGGTGCGGGGCATCACGACGCGGGCGGCGAACCCGACGACCGGCCTGACGGATACGGAATACGAGGCGCTGATTGACATCGCGCTGGGCCTGACCGACAACACCATCGCCCGCCGCCGGTTCCTGTCGCGCCGGGGCGTGCAAAACCGCCTGAGCGCGCTGTATACGAAGTTCGGCGTGGATCAGGAGGGGGAAGACGGGCTGCCGACGGTCGGCGGGGGCGCGCTTTCTTCGGGCCAGGTTTTCAATCCGCGCAATCGGGCCGTTTTGACCGCCCTGCTGCGCGGCCTGATCAACGCGACCGAACTGGCGCGCGAGGCCGAAGCGCTGACGGTCTGGCTCGAAGCCAACCGCGCCTGAGTACGTTTCACCTCCCCTCGCGTAGGCGTTCAGTTTGCCGGAACCTGCCGGGAGTTGAAAACTCATACCGCCTGCCGGAGGTTGCCCCCCGGCAGGAAAAAGCAAGCGTTTGTCGGAGGTTGAAAACCCCCGGCAGGAAAAAGCAAGCGTTTGCCGGAGGTTGAAAACCCCCGGCAACAAAAAACAGGCGTCCTACGGACGCACACACCGCTTATGTCACGAACGCGCGCCGACGTAGCAGGCCGCAAGGAAGGCGCAAACGTTTCAACGACGCCATGTCGCGTCCGCAGGACGCCTGCACTTTCTTGCCGGGGGTTTTCAACCTCCGGCAGCGGCGCTGACCTTTCTTGCCGGGGGTTTTCAACCTCCGGCAGCGGCGCTGACCTTTCTTGCCGGGGGTTTTCAACCTCCGGCTCGCCCGGTTACGAAACGAATGGCTCGCCCGCATAAGAAAAGTCACCAAGTTTCTACATAATCGCCCATGCGTCCCGCTTACCATTATGCCCTCTGACAGCCGCCCGGTCGCCGCCTCGCCCGCCCAAGTCCCGCTCGCCGATTTTGTCTGGGACGAGAACGCACGCGTGTTCGTCCATCCCGCTTATGCCGGGTTCGCGTATTCGGACGGCGACGCGACCGAAGCGCGTATCTACGAAATCCTGCGGCGCACGGAAGACGTCGGCCTGTTTTCCGAAACGCTCCAGGCGCAGATCACGGACTGGGCGACGGAGTACCATTTTTCCGAACGGCGGCACAATCTGCTGCGGCATCTGCCGATCAAGTCCGGTCAGCGCGTGCTGGAACTGGGGGCAGGCTGCGGCGCGATCACGCGGCAGTTCGGGGAAAGCGGGGCCGAGGTCGTGGCCGTCGAGGGCAGCAAACTGCGCGCCCGCTGCGTGGCGGAACGCTGCCGCGATTTAGGGAACGTCCGGGTCTATTGCAGCGATTTCCAGCAGATCGAATTCGGCGAGCGCTTCGATGTCGTCACGCTGATCGGCGTTCTGGAATACAGCGGCCTTTTCTTTCGCGGCGACGATCCGTTCGGCGCGTGTCTGGCGCTGGCGCGCTCGGCGCTCAAGCCCGACGGCGTGCTGCTCGTCGCCATCGAAAATCGCCTGGGACTGAAATATTTTCTCGGCCTGAGCGAAGATCATGTTGGCAAGCCCTACTTTGGGTTGGAAGACCTGTACACCCGACAGACCGCGCAGACTTTCGGGCGAGAAGAATTAGCCGTCCTGCTGCGACGCTGCGGGTTCAAAAACCTTACGTTTCACTACCCCTTCCCCGATTACAAACTACCGACCGCCGTGCTGATAGAACGCGCTTTCCACACCGCTGGCTTCGCGCCCGGCGAGATCGTCCGGCAAACTCTCGCCCGCGACTATACGCGCGCCCTGCCGCCGACGGCGAGCGAGCGGCATATCTGGCCGGAACTGGCGGCGAACGGGCTGATTCCCGCGCTCGCCAACTCGTTCCTCGTTCTGGCTGGCTCCGACCGCCTGCCCGATTGGGCCGCCGCCGATGCCCCGCTGCTGGGCGTCGTTTATGCGCCGCGCCGCCAACGGCGCTACAAAACCGAAACCCGGTTTTCAGTCCTGGCGAATGGCGCCATTGAAGTGACAAAGCGGCGGCTGGTCTCTCAGGTTGGGGAGACAGACGCGACCGAGGAAACGGCGGCGGAAGCGAACGCGACGGTTCGGCAGGTTCTCGACGCCGACGCTTACGTCGCGGGGGCGCATTTCGAGTCGGAACTGATGAAGCGGCTGCGGCAAAACGATACCGAGGGGTTTCTTGCGGGGCTGCGACTGTGGCGCGATTTTGTTCAGTCCGAAGGCGTGGAAGCGAGCGATTCGACCCGCATTCGCCCGGAGTTTTTCGACTGCACGCCGCGCAACTTGATTTTGCACGACGACAGGCTGGCTTACATTGACCGCGAATGGCGTTTTCTGCCGCCCTGCTCCGTTTCGGCGCTGCTGACGCGCGGCCTGTTTTATTTTCTGGGGGCGAACCTGCCCTATGTCGCCGAGCGCGATACGACCCTGGGCGCGCTGTTGACGGAGTGGATGGCGAGTCTTGAGGTTCAACTTGATGACGCCCTGCTCGCCGAATTCATGGCTGTCGAAACCGCGTTCAACCAGGTGGTGCATGGCAACGGCAAACAGATACCGGCCCACATTCGCCGTCATTTGCGCTGGAGTCGGCGCGACCTGAACGCCGAGACCCGCCTGCTCGCGCGGGCCAACCGCCTCGCCCGCCGCCAGCTCAAAGCCGTTTACCTTCGCCTGAAACGCTGACGCCCGCGCGCCGAAATGGTGATGCGAAACCGGACTTGCGCCCCTGCTTCTTAATGTTTCGTTCCGGCGCGGCGCTGCAAAAAGGCCAGTTTTTCCACGCCGCTGTCGAGCAGGCTGGCAGGAATCTGGGCCGGGGTCAGGGCGGGTTTTGTTTCGGTGAAGTTATCGGCGACCTGCGGATTGTCGTGCAGGGCCGTCAGCAGATTTTGCGCCCGCTGCGCGCCCGCCGTGATCTCGTCAATGTAAGTGTTCTGGCGGTCGAGGGCGGACTGCGCTTCGTTGGGCCGCACTTTCGGGTCCAGCGCGATGCGATGCACGACCTCATAATTGCTCTGCGACTCTTGAATGCGGCGCAGCGTGTTGTTGTATTCCTGGACCTGCGCGAGCGTTTCGGCGGACGGCGCGACGTGGGGCGCAGGGCTGGCCGGGGCGGATGGCGCGGCGGGCGGCGCGTTCCGGGCGTCGAGCGGGGGAGCGGTTTCGGTGGCGGGCGCGCTGGACGCGGGATTCGTCGCCGGGGGCGTGGCGGGCGGCGCGCTGTTCGGGGCCGAATTGACGACCGGCGCGGGATTGGCAGGCGGGTTCGCAATGGGCGTATCTGGCGAAACCGGGGCGACGGGCGCGGCGGGAATCAGCGGCGAGTTGGGAGCCAGCCCGAACAAACGCTGCATGAGCGCCGGGCCGACTGCCGCGCGCTTGGTCGCCGACACGCCCGCGTAAAAGCCGCCGCCAAAAATAAACAGCGTCATAAGCAGCAGGAAGCGACCCCGCCCCCGGCCCGGTCGCCGCGCCGATGAAGTACCCGAAGTCATGAAAACGCCCTCCAAGAAAAGACAGGTGAAGCACAGAGAACCGCTGAAGCGTAAAATTTGAAAAAGGTCGCGCCGTCGGAAGAGAATGGACGTTCCGGCGTTCTACCATTCTACCCGATAGTACCTGTTACGAAGCCGGAGCGGTTCGGTTTCGCGGGCAGTCCAGGCAAAAAGGCGCGGTCTGGATCGCCCCGGCGCGCGAAACTGCTTTTCCCGTCGGCAGGGAACCGATAAGGGAATGGAGAAGTAGTTCGCAGCAGACTTTCACGCGCAAGGCGACGTGAAATTACGAGACGAGAAACCAACGCACGGAAGACGCGCCGCCTATTTGAACCGACCGCCTTTCCAACCGAGCGCGCCTTTCACGACCCTTTCCAACCTGCGAGGAGACGAAGAAAAGAGGAGAGCGACACGATGGCAGAAATCAACCGACGTGAGTTTGTGGAGCGCGCCGCCCTGGTCGCAGGCGCCATTTCGCTGGGCGCAGCCTCGAATGCCGCCGAGACCGACGAAGCCAAAGCCGCCCCCGCGCGCAAAATTACCGACAAGGTGAAATTGGGCAAGACCGGCATCGTGAGTTCGCTGGTCGGCATCGGAACCGGCTCGATTGGCTGGAACCACCAGTCCAACCAGACGCGGCTGGGGCAAGAAAAGTTTACCGCGCTGATCCGTCACGCCTATGACAGCGGCATCCGCTTTTTCGACGTGGCCGACCAGTACGGCTCACACCCCTATCTGCGCGCAGCCATCAAGGGCCTGCCGCGCGATCAGTTCGTCATTCAAACCAAGAGCAATAGCCGCACGCCGGAAGGAATCCGCGCCGACCTGGACCGCTTCCGCAAAGAACTCAACGTGGATTACGTGGACACGCTGCTGATGCACTGCGTCGAAGAATCCGATTGGAACGTGAGGTATCGCGGGGCGATGGACGTTCTGGAAGAGGCCAAGCATAAGGGCATTCTGCGGGCGCATGGCTGCTCGTGCCACACGCTCGTCGCGCTGGAAGCCGCCGCCAACGATCCCTGGGTCGAGGTGGATTTGGCGCGCTACAACCCCTGGGGCAAGCACATGGACAACAAGGCGGGCGAGCCGGAAATTAATGCGCCGCAGCACGTCAAGCCGGTCTTGCAGCGAATGCGAAAGGCGGGCAAGGCGGTCATCGGCATGAAAATTCTGGCGCAGGGCGACGCGATGCAGGGGGCGGACAAACTGGCCCGCGCCCGCGAGTCCCTGAAATTCGCGTTCGCCTCGAACGTGATGGACATGATGGTGATCGGCTTTGAAAGCCCGCAGCAGATTACGGAAGTCCTAACGGAAACGCGCATTGCCCTCGCCGAAGTCGGTCACGTCGCGGCGTAAAGCGGCCTGACACGACCAACTTCGCTCTGCTTCCCGCCTTGATTTGCGTGTGGGTTCCGGGAGGCGGAGCGGGATTGGGGCGTTGGCGGTCTTCATGCTTTCAGACTTTTTTGACAGGTGGAAATGCGCTTCGATATAACGCGAAAACCCGACCCCGCAGTGTGTCCACGTCAATTTTGCTTCTTCTGGCAGCCTGCGAATTGGAATCAGAGGGGCAGAAGCGTTGAAGAACGGTTGTACACGACCGAAGGCGAATGTCGCTGTGAGTTTGGCGTTTGCACCCGTCTTAATTCGGAGGAAGGCGACTGCGACTGGTATTCGTCCGATGGGCCTGACCTTGAAGAAGCTGGCTTACCCTGGTTCTATTTTTATCCCTCTCCCGATGCGCTTGTACCGAAAATGCAAGAAAACTACATAGCGGAGTCAGAAGCGTTGTGGGGCGAGGCGCACTGGAAGGCGGCAAAAACCGGATTGTGAGTTGGGTTTTAAGCGTTAGCCCGTTTTATCCTTGCAATGGATAATCCGTGTCAAACGTTGCAGGTGTCAGAAGCAGGCAGGAGATTGCCGCCGCTTTCGATTTGGGCCACATCTGGCCCTGTTCGCTTTCGTCCGAGGCAAGAAGATGAGTCAATGGGAACTCGCCAACAAACTGTATGCGGCAGGCTACACGCATGATGAGGTGCGTAGCGTCTGGGTTTACGCTTATCACGAGCAAACGCTGCCCGAAGCCGGAAGGCGTAAAAAGCGTTGGCAAGCGAAAGCATTGGACGAGGTGAAAGTCAACCCGTTGGACGTGGACTTCGGCTTGGAGAAGCCCGTTATGGGCAATTATTTCTGAGGCGGATACTCAAGATGCGGCTGGTCCTGAGGATGCGCCGCGCCCATTGACGTAAGCGATGCTTGGAGCATTCTCAAGAGAGGGTAAAGGTGTTCCGCACGGTACGGGCAACCCTTCAACGCAAAGCGCCGCGCTCCGGTATAGGAGACGCGGCGGCTTCGCAGGCGTGCGCTTGCGCTCCGATTGTCTGGCGCGCAGCATTTATTCCCTAAAAGTAGTGATGACGCTCAGAACCATCCAGGCGTCCGCTATTGCGGCAGCACGCCTTGAAAGCGGCGGCCTGAGCCGCAGGGACACAGATCATTGCGACCCAGCTTTTCGCACAGTTCTTTGTCGCCATGGACGACCCGCTTGCCGCGTCCGACGCTCGTTTCGGAGGGAAAACCCCGGCGGCGTTTGCTCATCGGCTCAAAAGGAGCGCGTTTCCGTCTCAAACTCTGTGTAATCCTCATACTCGCTGACGTCTGCCTGGCGATTCATGATCGTGACCTCCTGATTTGAAAGTAAACATCCTTTTATCGCTGCCCGCTCCCGAATTGGTAAAGATGTTTTTCAGTTTGATGGCGACAGCGGACGTCGGCAGGGGTAGAACAAGCCAATGACTCGAAAACAATTCAATCTGAGAAGCCTAAAAAATTGGCTCTTGTGCGGCTGGCACTGCCTGCTTTTCGGGATTTTGATATTGGCCTACCTCTTCTTCGCCGTTCCCGCGCCGCCTTCTGAGCAATTGTTCACATGGCCTGTGCTGATAATCTGGGGCGCGTTCCTCGTTTTGACCATTTACAATTTGTGGCGGGATGCGTAAATTCGGTCGTCAGGTGACGCATAAGTAAAATCTGAGGAGAAAAGACGGCATGGCGTTCGCTCATCGGTGGGTTTCGTTTCGACTGTTCGCACTGGCTGTGGCGACGGGCGGCGTTTTCGTTTCTACGGTCGCGTCGTGCCGTTTTCGGGAGGGGGCGGCGCTGGCTTCCCCGCAATCCCCCGCCGCGCCGGTCAACCCCGTGGCGTCTGCCATGCCCGGCAAAGCCCTCGTCGCGCTCGACAGCCCGTTCCTGTTCGCGTATGGGACGTGGCAGGACAAGGCGCGTATTGACATCGAAAAGGGCGTCGTCGTTCTGCGCGGGGCGGGAATTACGCCGCGCGGAGGCGCGGGCTGCAACGCCGCGCTGAACCTGAGCGGGGCGGGCGCGGACAGTCCGGCCCTTTCTCTACGAGTCGGCGCGGCCAATCGCGCGCCTGGTCTGCGTCTCCTCCTGCGCGACGCGAGCGGGCAGACCGCGACGTTCAACTTTACGCTGCCCAAACCGGGCGGCTGGCAGGTCGTGACGCCGGAAAACGGCGCGTCATTCGCCCGCCCCAACAGTCTCGACAAGGCCGACCGCGCCCTCGATTTGAAACAGGTCATGCAGTGGCAGCTAAGCGGGGACTGGAGCGGCGACAATGCCCTTGACGTGGAGGTGAACGGCCTGCTGCGCGTCGCGCCCAACGCCGACCTCATGGCGCTGCGGGCCGCGCAGGATCGGGACGATGCGGCGCAAAAGGCCAAGATTCACGACGAGCAGGAAGCGCTGCGC
>JBBRNU010000053.1:0-12446 GCA_038230115.1 Chthonomonadales bacterium
AGGTGCGTCCGGCGCGCAGTTCCGACGCCGCGCGCGGGCCGAACGCGATCAACGTACAGGTTCCCGCGCTGCTTGGGCAGCCATTCGTATAATCTTCGTAGATGGTGAAGCGGTTCTCGTCCGCTTCGACGGGCGCATAGGCGCAGCGTGAAACGCCCAGAAACTCCCCCAGACGGCGCGTTACAGCCGCCATGATCGCTTTCGGTTCTTGAATTTCCCGCGTCGCGTCGTTGAGTTCGACGAGAAAATTGAGGACGCGCTCGCGCGTCTTCTTCTCCGTAATATCAATGGTGATGCCGTCGAAGCGCGTTGGCTCGCCCGTTTCGGCGTAATGGCCCTTGCCGATCGCGTTGATCCAGCGCATTCGGCCATCCGGGGCGACCGTGCGATATTCGACGTTGTATTGGGCGCGCTCGTTCATCGCGCGGTCAATGGCCTGCCGCGTCGGTTCGCGGTCATCCGGGTGCAGGAGCGAATAAAAGAGCGCGAAATCCACCTTGGCGTCCGGCGAAAGAAAAAAGTGTTGTTTGCACGTCTCGTTCCAGATGATCTTATCGAAAGGCACGGTGCAGTAGAAAGTGCCGAGCTGCGCGCCCTCGATCGCCAGAGAAAGCCCTTCGCGGCTGGTTTTGAGTTCTTCTACATCCTGCTTCTGCTGGGTGATGTCCTGACTGGTTCCGACCATGCCAAGCGGCGTTCCGTCTTCGCCATACAGACCGCGCCCCCGAATGGCCGCCCAATGCGCGCTTCCATCCGGCCAGCGCACGCGGTAGCGGATATCGTAGTCGGTTCGCTCGGCGACTGCCGCCGCGACCGCCGCCTGCATTTGCTCCCGGTCGTCAGGATGAACGCTCGCCAGAAGGTCGGCGTAGGTGAATTGCGCGTCGGGAGGGAAGCCGAAGTTCGCTTTGCACGTTTCCGAAGCGGCGAGCGTTTGCGTGGCATGATCGAGTTCCCAGACGCCGAGTTTGCCAGCCTGCACGGCCATGTGCAGCCGCGCCTCGCTTTTCTGAAGCGCGGCCTCGCTCTCGCGGCGCGCGGTGATGTCGGTATGCACTCCAACCCATTCGCGAATGCTTCCATCGGCGAGTAGAACCGGCGCGGCGCGAATCGCGAAGTGACGCCACGCGCCATCATAGCGGCGCAGGCGGTGTTCAAAGACAAACATCTTGCGCGCGGCGACCGCTTGGTTCCAAGCGTCTATGGTCGGCGGCGCGTCTTCGGGATGCACGGCTCCGGCCCAGCCATATCCCTGATACTCGGCATAACTCTGCCCGGTAAACGCTTCCCAGTCCGCCTGCTCGCCTTCCATCCGCCCGGTGGGGCTGTTTGTCCAGACAATGTCCCCGACCGCGAGAACCGCCGCGCGAAAGCGTTCCTCGCTGTGATGCAGCGCCTCTTCGGCTTGCTTGCGCGCGGTAATGTCCAGGACGACCCCCGGCAGGCGCAGCGGTGTTCCCCGGTCATCGTATTCGGCGCGTCCTCGCGCAATCACCCAGCGGGCGCTTCCGTCCGGCTGTAGGATTCGATACTCCGCCTCATAATCCCCGCCGCTTGCGATGGCGGCCTGCATCGTCTGCTGTACGCGGGCGCGGTCTTCGGGGGGAATGGCGTGAAGATAGTCCGCGAGCGGCCCGCCCGCCGCAGACGCCGGAGAAACGGAAAAAAAGCGCGCGAGATTCTTGTCGGCAAAGACGGCATCGGTTTCAAGATTGTACGTCCACGTCCCAATCTCGCCCGCGTTCAGCGTGGCCTCCAGCCGCGCTCTGGCGTCCCGCAGTTCCGCCTCGATTCCGTGCCGCTCGGTAATGTCGCGCGTGGAACCGGCGACGACTTCCACCCGACCGTTCTTGTCGAAGACCGGAACGAAGATATACTCGTAATACCCCGGCTGGCCTGCCGCGTCGGTGAAAGGCGTCTCGTCTTTGAGCCTTCGCCCGGTCTCGAAAACTGTTTGTATTTGTTGGTGCAGCCGGGCGGCGAGCGCGTCGGGGTAGCTCAGTTCAAAGAAATTCTTGCCGAGGATAGCTTCTCTTTTGATTTGCAGGACGTCGGCGAGCGCCTGATTGGTATAGGTGAAGCGCCCTGCGCGGTCGAAAGCGTAGGCCATATCTACGATGGAAGTGAAAACGGTGTCTAGAAACCGCGCCTGTTGTTCCAGCGTTTCCCGGCTCGCGCGCAGCGCGGATTCGGCGCTTTTGCGGAGCGCGGCTTCGGCGCGCTTTCGGGCCGTGACGTCCGTCGTGACTGCAAGCGCGCCGACGATTTCCCCCTGCTTCCGAAGCGGAACCGCCGCACACTCGACAATGATTTCCTCGCCGGTCTTGCAATGCGTATAGGCGACCTCGCGCGTATTCGCTTCTCCGGTCAGGGCGCGAGCGAATGGAGCGGCTTCGGGCCGCAGCCGTGCGCCGGTTTTCGGGGAGCGCGTCTGCAACAGTTCGGCGAGGGAGGCGGTCTCGCACTGAAGCTCGGCGAGGGCGTCGAAGCCCAGAAGCGCCAGACCGGCGCGGTTACAGACGGCGATTCCTGCAGCGTCGCCCAGATAGACGCCGGCGGGAAGGTATTCGATGACGGTCGCGAGCAGCGCCGGATCACGCTCGGCAAGGTCGCGTAAACTCTCCGCAATGTCTCGTCCGGAGCGGGCGAGCGGTTTCGAAGAAACGACGCTTACAGCAGGCGGGGCAGGGCGTTCGGTAGTGTCCATTGGGTTGCAGGATCGCGTCATAAACGGTCTGACGTCTTGAGAATGGGAATGAAATAGAACGGCGGACCTAGCCAGCGCGCCGCGCCGACAAAGCAGGCATAACAGGAATACTGGCTTTTGCGTTCAATAGTTGCACGGCAAGGCGCGTTTCTCCTTGTTGGCGGCAGAGACGCCGTGGAAGGATTTGAAGGGACTGCCATCGAATTTGATTTTGATGTCCTTGTATTTGCCTGTTTCCGCCGCCAACAGGACGTGCAAACGGCGGCTCTGATAACAACCGTAGATAAAATAGAGACGCAAAGGAGGTTCTCCCATGCCGCAGACCCATTACAACAAGGAAGAAATCGCCCGACGGGGAGAAGTCCTGTACGCGCAGGCGATACGCGCTCACGTCGAAGACTCGCAAAATGGAAAAATCATCGCCATTGACATCGAAAGCGGGGATTATGAGATTGACGACACGACGCTGCCAGCGGCGGATCGCCTGCGCGCCCGCCGCCCCGACGCGGAAATTTACGCGCTTCGCATCGGCTACGCCGCCGTTTACAGCTTCGGAAATTTGCGCCCAGGCACACGAAATGATGGGCAGAGTTTCCGGGCGTCACGCGATTGTTCGGCTCGTTGTGCGGGGCGTGAATGGATAGGGTGAGGCGGACTTTTTTCTTGATACCGGGTTTGCTGGTTTTTTGACTTTGCCTCCCGAAGATGTTTCGCAACTTGGCCTCGCCTATGTCGGAATCCAGCCTTCTCTGCTTGCGGACGGAACGCGCGTTCTGCTCAAAATCTACCGCCTGGCAATTATATGGCATGATATGGAACAGGAAATCGAAATTCTCGAAATGAATGGCGCCCCGCTTTTGGGAATGTCTTTGCTGGAAGGAAACGAAATCAACATACAGGCTGTCGAGGTGGTATCGTCGCCATCGAACCGATTTAGCCACTGATGTCACGCAGACGGGCAGTTTGCCGGGGGTTTTCAACTCCCAGCAGTAAAAAGCGCGTTTGCCGGAGGTTGAAAACCCCCGGCAACAAAAAGCAGGCGTCCTCGCGGACGCGCAATCCGCTCACGCCCTGAACGCGCGCCGACACAGCAGGCCGGGAGCAAAGCGCAAACATAGGAACGCCGCGACGCCGCGTCCGCAGGACGCTTGCCCTTTGTTGCCGGGAGTTTTCAACTCCCGGCTCCGTCTGGTTACGAAACGAACTGTCCGACTGCGTAAAGTGAGTTAGCCAAAGTGTTCTGAGACCAAAACCCATTAGCAGAAGACACAAGGACAACCCGGCAAAGCCCGCGCCGGGGGATTGGGAGCGGGCTTTGCCGTATTATGAAGCAGGAGGGGGAAACGAGGCTCACACGTCGTAGTACAGGGCGAACTCGTAGGGGTGCGGGCGCAGCGCGACCTGCTTGAACTCCTGCGTCGTCTTGTAATCAATGTAGGTTTCGATCAAGTCCTGCGTGAAAACGCCGCCCTTGAGCAGGAACTCGTGGTCGCCTTCGAGGGCTTTCAGGCTCTCTTCCAGGCTGCCCGGCGTCTGCTGGATGTCCTTTTTCTCTTCCGGCTCCATCTCGTACAGGTCTTTGTCAACGGGCGTCGGCGGCTGAATTTTGTTTTCGATGCCGTCCAGACCGGCCATCAGCAGGGCGGCGAACGCGAGATACGGGTTGGCCGAGGGATCGGGCGCGCGGAATTCGATGCGTTTGGCTTTGGGCGACTTGCTGACCATTGGGATGCGGACGCAGGCCGAGCGGTTGCGCGCCGAATAAATCAAGTTGATCGGCGCTTCGTAACCGGGAACCAGGCGGCGGTACGAGTTGGTCGTCGGGGCGCAGATCGCGAGCAGGGCGGGCGCGTGTTTCAGGATGCCGCCGATGTAGTAGGTCGCCATTTCCGACAGGCCGCCGTAGCCCTTTTCGTCGAAGAAAAGCGGCTGCCCGCCCTTCCACAGCGACTGATGGACATGCATCCCCGACCCGTTGTCCTGGAACAGCGGCTTGGGCATAAAAGTCACCGTGTAGCCGTTCTGGAAGGCCGTGTTCTTGATGATATACTTGTACTTCTGCAGGTTGTCGGCCATTGTCAGGAGCGTGTCGAACTTCATGTCAATTTCCGACTGCCCGCCGGTTCCGACCTCGTGATGCTGCATTTCGACCTCGATGCCCGCCTCGATGAGATTGAGCATCATTTCGGTGCGAAGGTCCTGCAGGCTGTCGGTCGGGGGAACCGGGTAGTAGCCGCGCTTGTAGGGGATTTTGTAGCCCAGGTTTGGCTTCTCGTCGCGCCCGCTGTTCCAGATGCCCTCGTCGCTGTCCACGTAATAGTAGCCGGAATGCGGCGTCTGGTCGAAGCGCACGTCATTGAAGATGTAGAATTCGGCTTCCGGCCCGAAGTAGGCGGTGTCAGCGATGCCGGTGCTTTGCAGATAAGCCTCGGCTTTTTTGGCGACCTGACGCGGGTCGCGGTTGTAAATTTCGCGCGTGATCGGGTCTTCGATGTCGCAGGTGATGTTGAGGGTGGTGACGTCGGTAAACGGGTCAATGTAGGCCGTGTTGGGGTCGGGGATTAGCAGCATGTCGGATTCATTGATCGCTTTGAAACCGCGAATCGAGGAGCCGTCGAAGGCCAGACCGTCGGTAAATTTGTCTTCGTCCAGCGCGGTGGCCGGAATCGAGAAGTGCTGCACCTGACCGGGCAGGTCGGTGAAGCGGATGTCCACGACTTTGGCCTCTTTTTCTTTGAGGAAGTCCAGTACATCTTTGGGCGTCATGTGCGCTCGTCTCCTTAGAAGGAATTGGGGTTGGGCCGACAGGAAAAACGCCTTTGCCACGCGGCGGGTCTGGCCCGCAAGCGGCAAAGGACGTGGAAAACGACAGACGACGACATTGTGTCTCTCGTAATACGCAGAGGAAAAAGAAGGGTGGAACAGCCGCATCGCTGTCTCCCGCTAAGTATAACAGGCCCGGTCGGAAATTGTCAACCGCACTATGTGGCGTTCCGCTGCTTTCGGTTTGACGCCCAGGATTAAAACCCACAACTGTCGAAAGTTCGTGAGTGATGACGGGCGGCGACGAAATTCATTTCGTCGCGCTTGTCGCCGCCCGACCCGCCACTTTCGACCCTTGTAGGTTTTAACCTGGGATGCATGACCGGGGTGGAAGGAAGCAGCGGGCGGGACAACTTTCGTTCTTCGTTCCCGACAGCGATAACTTTTTCTTCTGAGGCGCGTCCAATTCAGCAGGAAATCAGAACGGAACAACTATTTTACCGGTGGCGTTCGTAGGCCATGCGTGTAGGATTTGCAGCGCATTCGCAAGGATACGGAATGCAGGCAGGCGGAATGAGGAAGGAACACGGCGTGGCCCTCGTGCAGCAGGACGATTGGGAACTGATTACGCGCTGTCGGCAAGGCGATCTGGAAGCCTTCGGGCAGATTTACGCCCGCTACGCGCGCCCCGTCTATCGGTACGCCTACCACATGCTGGGCGACCCGGACGACGCCGACGATCTGAAGCAGGATGCGTTCGTCAAGGCGCAGCGCACCCTGGCAGGATTTCGAGGCGATTGCAGCCTGCAAACCTGGCTGCTCAAAATCGTGGGCAACCTGTGCCGCGACCGGCTGAAATCCCGGCTGCGGCGCGGCGAAGTGGCCTGGAAGCCGGAGATGGAAAACGATCTGCGCGACGCGCGCGACGGGGGCGGCGATCCCGCCGCGCTGGTGGAGCGCAAAGACCTGCACGCGACCGTGTATGGCGTTCTCATCGGCCTGCCGCCCGCGCAGCGCGAATTGATAGTCCTCCGGGACATCGAGGGGCTGAGTTACCAGCAGATCGCGGACGTGCTGGGCTGTTCGGTGGCGAGTGTGAAACTGCGGCTGTTTCGCGCGCGGCGCGGCTTCAAGGAACGCGCGCTTTCGCGCCTGCAATTACGCTGAACTTTCGGCGTTCAACTGCGCTGATTTTGCAGCGTTTTTGCAGGGGCAGGTTGTTTTGCAGTATAAAAACGGCAAGTCGAACGATTGCGATCAACAAATCAACAGCGGGGCCAAATTCTTTCTACAGGTTTCGTCTCGTTGGCGACGCAAGGATAATGAGAAACGCGGGATGAGATTTTCAATGCAAGCAAATGGGCGTTCTGGATGTGGGGCCACGCGCCGCGTCCTGTGGGAATTTGTGGCGGAGCGGCTGGCGGAAGGGCCAATGGAGGCCGTCGAGCGGCATCTGGCGGGATGCGCGGGCTGTCGGCGCGAGGCCGAAGCGACCCGCGCAGCCCATGCGCTGCTGACGGCAAGCGCGGATTGCGCGCCGGAACCGCCGACCGGCTGGAGCGCGCTGCGCGCCCGCATAGAAGTAGAAGCGGAGCGGGGTAATGGAAACCCGCGTCTGGCGAGCGCGCCGGACGCATCGCGCTTCCGGCCTGCGCCCGCGCGTTCCCGCGGCGAATGGCGGCGGGTGGGGCTGGCAAGCGGTCTGGCGAGCGCGCTGCTTATATCGGCGCTGGGCTGGCGGACGGCGGAAAACGTCCTCGTCCGTGTTGAAAGCCGTTCGCCCATGCAAAATGAGGCCAATATCGAGACCGCAGGCGCAGCAGGGGCCAACCGGGTTCTGCGCCGCGCGGAGAACGCGGACAACCGGGCGACTCAGGAAAACGACGCAAGTCTGGTCGCAACCTGGAACTTCGTCGGGAACAACCTGCCGCAAGCGGCTGAATCCACGCCGAAAAACGGGGGGAGCGATCCGCAAAACGCAGGCTCCAACGGACGGACGAGGGCTTTCGAGGCGGCGCGCGGGGCGACGCCGACGCTGCAATCCGTTGGATATTCCGGGTATTCCGGCGGGCGCAGCGCGAAGTTCAGTTCGCGGGCGCGCAGCCGCCGGTCAGAGGCGCTCGCGTTCCAGCCATATCATCCCGCCCGGTCGGAGCAGGCGCCGCGCGCCGCTTCACCTTTCGCTTCCGCCGACGGGCTGCGCTTGCACGCTCAAAGCGCCGCGCTGAAGCCGATCGCCAACGCCGGGCCGCGCTTTTTCGTTATGGGCGCGCTGGAGCCGGTTTCGCATGACGACGATTCGGCCTACTAATTCCATGCCGTCACAACCGCACGTTTATTATTTTCATTCGACCCGCGCTTGTTTATGCGCGCCCGCCATTATCCGCGCCGCATTTTTCGCGCGCCGCGCCGTTGCGCCCGGCCTGACCGCTTTCCGCCGACGGGTCGGCGTGGTCGGCGTTCTTCTCGCGCTCCTGGCAGGGCGGGCGGGGGCGGGCAGCCCCATGCAAGCCGCGCCAGCCCCCGCTGGCAGTCCCGTGCAAACCACGCCGGTTTCGCCTCCCGCCCCGACCGCTGCGCCTCCCGTCGCCCCTGCTGAAACAGCGGCTGCGCGTCCCTTCGATGCGGAAGCCGCCGCCAACGCGCTGGAACAAATGGAAAGCGTTTTGATGGGCATTGCGCGGCAGGCCCGGCCCGCTGTCGTCTCCATCGAGGGCAGTCTGCCCGGCCTCTTCGGACTGCCCCCGCACGAATACTCGCCCGCGTATCCTGCCAACAAATCGGGCGGGGGCGACTCGCGGCGTAAAAGCGAGGGAGCCGACCCGTCGTCTAATAGTCCAATGCGGGAGGGAGAACGCAACTGGAAGGAAGCCGACCGGAAAACCCGCTGGGCGTTTCGAATTCCGGTCACGGGCAGCGGGTTCCTGTTGCCGGGCGGTTTCGTGGTGACGACTTCGGAAGTGACCGAGGGCGTGCGCGATCCGGTCATTGTTCTGGCGAGCGGACAGCGTTTGAAAGCGGAATGGGTCAGCGCGCATCGGCAGTCCAATCTGGCCGTCCTGAAGGTGGCGGGGGTTGACCAGAGCCTGGGACTGCGCTGGGGCGATTCGGGGCGCACGCAGGCGGGCAGTCTTGCGCTCACGATTGGCAATCAGGCCGGGTTCGCGCAGTCGGTATCGCTGGGTCTGGTTTCGGGCGTCGGGCGCGTCGGGCGATCCGGCGAGCGGCGCTACGCCAACCTGATTCAATTTCAGGGCGCGGTCGGGGCGGGCGGCAGCGGCGGGCCGTTGTTGAACGCGCGCGGCGAGGTCATTGGCATCATCGTCGCCACGCCCGCCTGGGACGGCGACATGCGCCTGCGCGCCCACGGGGCGGAAAAAACCGGCGACGAGGTCACGATCACGCAGACACTGGACGCGCTGGGTCTGCGGGAAGAAGAGACGCCGCTGATGCATCTGGGGGGCGTGGCGAATACGGGATTCGCCCTGCCCGCCGACGACATCAAGCCCCTGGTGGCGATGCTGGCGCAGCGGATGCAGCCGGTTTTTCGTTCGGGCTGGCTGGGCGTGGACATTCCGTTGGAAAGCCAGCCGGGACCGGCGACGGGCGCGCTGATTCGAGGCGTTTACGTCGGCGGGCCTGCCGAGGGCGCTGGCATTCAGCCCGGCGATCTGGTGGTCATAGTAAACGGCCAGGCGGTGCATTCCACGAGTGACGTAAGAACGCTCCTTAAACGCATCGGCGCGGGCGATACGCTGCGGCTGACCGTGCGGCGCGGCGGCGCGCTCATCACCGCCGTCCTGACCGTCGCGCCCCGCCCCGACATCGCCCAAATTCGCCAGACGCCCCTGCGGGAGACTCCGCACTAATCGGTATGCGTCGCTGCGCGCTTGCAGGAGACGAAGAGGGCGACGAAATGAATGTCTTCGCTCGGCAGTCCGAAAATTCACCTCAACTTAACCCCGCTCCTTCGTAAAGAGAGAAGCCAGCGCCGCTCGTTCTCGTTATTGAGTCCTGCGCTGCCTCTCGTGTCCGAAGGATACACGGCGGAACGCCACTAAAAGCCTATCCCATTAGACGCTACTCCGAGATAGGGGAGTGTCCCTATTGGGATAGACGCTGAGCGAAGAAATTCCTCTCATCGCGGCCCGCTGCCTATTGCGAAACTCGTTTTGCCGCTGTCCGTGACCGCGATGCAATCCCTTTCGCCGCCTCCGGCAAACTTTCGATGCTGGTGGGAATACGGCAGGGGCCGGGGGCGCGGGAGGCTGGTAGGCAGGCCGAAACGCACGCCACGCCGGTGAGACCGTACGGCGCAGGGGCGACCGATCCCTGTCGCCGTGCGCCGCCCCACGCCCCGAACTTCCGTTCGCGCGTGTCCTGCCTCTTGCCGCGCGCCATTGAGACCCGACGGCCCGATGCTGCAAACGGGGCCGCCCGCGTATCTTCAGACCGCTTCGTCCGAACGTGTGAATCGCCACCTCATGACGCAACGTCCCGACGGTTCGCCTGGCAGCGCGTGTCCTGCCGCGCTTCCTTCCCTGGCTGTCGCGAGGAACACGCAGGGATTATCGGCCCTGCCGCCCGCAAACTTCAGGGCGGCGGGGCCGGGCCAATTTGAAAATCGGGCAGGGATTGCAGCCCGCGTGCGCGTATAATGGGTATCGGCGCAGGCGGCGAGCTGGCGCGAAATCGAAACAAAATCGTGCGAAGGAGAGTGACTTGGCACACAACGTAACCTTGATTCGGGGCGATGGAACCGGGCCGGAACTGGCCGAAGCCGCCCGGCGCGTATTGGACGCGACCGGCGTTTCATTCAATTGGGACATTCAGGAAGCGGGCGTGGACATCATGGAGACGGCAGGAACGCCTCTGCCCGACGCCGTCCTGGAAAGCATCCGGCGCAAGCACGTGGCCCTCAAAGGCCCGATCACGACGCCGATTGGAACCGGGTTCCGCTCGGTCAACGTGGCCCTGCGAAAAGAACTGGACCTGTACGCCTGCATCCGCCCCTGCAAATACTATCCCGGCATCCGCTCGAAGTATCAGGACGTGGATTTGGTGGTCGTGCGCGAAAACACGGAAGACCTGTACGCCGGGGTCGAGTATGACGTGCATACCGACGAGGCGAAACAGATTATCGCGATGGCGGGCGGCAAGATTCGCGACGACGCGGCCATCTCCATCAAGCCGATCTCGATCACCGGGTCGCGCCGCATCGCCAAGGCCGCGTTCGAGTACGCGCGAACCAACGGACGCAAGAAAGTCAGCGCGGTCGCCAAAGCCAATATCATGAAATACACCGACGGCCTGTTTTTCCGCATGGCGCAGGAAGTGGCGAAAGACTATCCCGAAATCGAATATCAGGAAGTCCTGGTGGACAACATGTGTATGCAGCTGGTGCAGAAGCCGGAACTGTATGACGTGCTGGTGATGGAAAACCTGTACGGCGACATTCTGTCCGACCTGTGCGCCGGTTTGGTGGGCGGATTGGGCGTGGCTCCCGGCGCGAACATCGGCGACGGCATCGCCCTCTTCGAGCCGACGCACGGATCGGCCCCGAAGTACAAGGGCCAGAACAAGGTAAACCCCTGCGCCCTGCTGCTGTCCGGCATGCTGATGCTGCGCTACCTGAAAGAAGACGCGGCGGCGGACAACCTGGAAAAAGCGATTTCCGACGTAATTGTCGAGGGCCGCGACGTGACTTACGACATGAAGCCTGACCGCAATGATCCGACTGCGGTTGGCACGTCCCAAATGGCCGACGCCATCATCGCCAAGCTGTGATCTGATCCCATTTTGTTTCCGGCAGAGCGCAGCGGGCGCTTTGCCGGAAACTCCCAACCATAACGCCCACAGCAGGCGACAAAAGGGACGAAGCGGATTACTTGTGCTGGCGGTGACGGCATTTGCGTTTGGCGGGGGGCGGCATTTTGACTTTATTGGAACAAGAAACTTTTACGGCGTCGTCGCAGCGGTTGCACGCGCCGCAGAACGCGCCGGAAGCAAATAACGCCAACAAAACCGACTGTCTGCCGCTCGATCAGATACATTGCGGCGACTGTCTGGACTGGCTGCGCGACCTGCCGAGCGGCTGCGCCCAACTTGTTATTACATCGCCACCCTATTTTCAGCAGCGCGATTACGTTGGCGAGGGATTGGGCCACGAGGCAAGCCCGGAGGCTTACCTTGCCGCGCTCCTGCCGATTTTTCGGGAGTGCCTCCGCATCGTCAACGCGCAGGGCAGCCTCATTTTCAACTTGGGCGACAAATACCGTGACAGCAGCCTTCTACTTCTCCCATATCGTTTCGCAATCGCCGCGACGGAGGCTGAAAACGTCCGACTTGTCAATGCCGTCACCTGGGTGAAAAGCAACCCGACGCCGCGCCAGTTTCAACGCCGCCTGGTCAGCAGCACGGAACCGTTTTTTCACTTTGTGAAGTCGAACGACTATTTTTACGACATCAAAGCGTTTATGGCCGACGAAACCGCGCCCAAAAAGGCCGCAAACGTCACTGCGAGTATGGGCAAGCGCTACTTTGAATTGATTGAGCAATCCAAATTATCCAGCGAGGCCAAAGCGAAGGCGCGGCAGGCGCTGACGGCAGTTATTCAGGAAGTTCGCGAGGGGCGAATCACCGGGTATCGCATGAAGATTCGCGGTATTCATTCGGAACCCTTCGGCGGGCAGGAGGGTGGGCGCAAGATTCACCTGGAGCGCGACGGCTTCACGATTATTCGGCTTCTAGGAAATAAAATGAAGCGCGACGTGATCGAAACGCCAGTTGAAAGCGTGAAAGGGTGTAAGCATCCCGCGATTTATCCTGTCGCCGTCGTTGAAGAGTTTCTGCGTCTGCTGACCCGTCCCGGCGACGTAGTAATTGACCCGTTCATGGGTTCCGGCTCAACCGCGATGGCCTGCCAACGGCTCGCTCGCCATTACATAGGTTGTGACATCAACCCGAACTATTGCAG
>JBBRNU010000054.1:0-12433 GCA_038230115.1 Chthonomonadales bacterium
ATCAGCGCCGATTCGGACAACTGTCTGGGCATGACCGCCGACGACATTTATCTGTTTCGGGCCGACAGCAAAGCCCGTTTTCTGGGCGAGCGCCGGGTTTCGTTCGTGGACGCCGCTCTCGACGCGCGCGGGCAGTCGCTGGCGGCGGGGTTCTCCGACCTGGCGGGCGGCAGCTTCGCGCTGGCCCTGGGCGAGATTGGCGGGCGGGTTATCTGGACGCGCGAAATGGACCTGCCGCTGACCGCCGTCGCGATCTCGCGGGATGGGACGCGCATTGCAGTCGGCGGCGAAAACGGCGGGCTGCGGCTGATGGACGCGGCGCGGCGGGACATCTGGGTATTCGAGCAGCCGGAGCCGGTTCGCGCCCTCGCCTGCTCGGTCAACGGCGTCTGGACGGCGTATGGCACGCGCGAGGGAACTGTCGGGCTGATTGACGGCGAGGGCCGACGGGTCTGGGAGGCGCAGGTTCCGGGCGAGGTATTCGCGGTCGTCCTCGCAGACGATGGCGGCATTTGCGCCGCGCTCAGTCGCGCGCCCGGCGACATCACCGGCGCGCAGATTACGTGCCTGTCCGGGAACGGGCAGATCGGCTGGGAATTCGACGCGGAAAAGCGGCTGCTCGGCTTGAGCCTGTCGCCCGATGGCCGCTATCTGGCGACCGGAGCGCGCGACGGCACGATGACGGTCTACGCGATTGTCGTTGGAGAGAATTTGCCGCCGCCCGCCGCTTACGACAGCGAGTCCGCGCGCGAGGAAGCCGAAAGCCGGGCGCGTTCGGGCGATTGGGCGGGCGCGCTGCAGACCCTCGACGCCGCGCTGAACGCCAATCCGACCGACACGAGTTTGTGCGCGCTCGCTTCGGAGCTGCGCGGTCAGTGGCGCGACGCGCAGCAAACGCAGGCGCAGGAACTGCAAACGGCGGGCCGGTTCGCCGATCTGCTGACGCTTTGCGACGGCTGGCTGCGCGACGATCCCAATAATCTGGCGACGCGGGCGACGCGGAGCGAGGCGCAGGCCGCGCTGGGGCGTCAGCATTTCGCGCGGGCGCAAACGCTGCGCGCCGAAAACCGGGAGGAACAGGCCGAGACCGCGCTGTTGGAAGCGATTGCCCTGGCGCCCTACGACGGCGACGTCCGCAGCCAGCTTGCGGCCTTGCGCGCTGACCGCGCCGCGACGGAGGATGCTAAGGCCGACCGTCTGCTGGCGGCGGGCGATCTGGCGGGCGGCGCGGCGGCTTTAGAGCGCGCTCAGACATTGATGCCAACGCCCGCCCGCCTGGAAAAGCTGCGCCGCGCTCAAACCGCGCAGGAATTTGCCGAGGGGCTGGATTTCTACAACGAGAAGCGCTACGGCGAGGCGATTTTTCAGTTCAAGAAAGTTCTGGCGCGCGACGCCGGTCACGCCGAAGCCAAACGCTATCTCGGTTACGCGCAAAAGTTTGTGCAGGAGGGCGCGAGCGACAGCCTGAACGACCGCTTCAGCCGCCTGGAATGAACGAACACACGTGGGTTCTGGTATAAAGCCGGGGCGCGCTTCTGGCAATAATCAGGGCGGTTGACTTTTCGCGCCGCGCTCGCCGCCGACCCAGGGGAACGGCGCGGACGCGGGCTGCCGGAGATACGCCGATACCCAATTGGCAAGTCGCGGCAGCCGAAAAGCAACCCTTCCTGATATGCGCGCCGCGTACGATGGGAACGAAGGCGCGCATTCCTGGCAAGGAGTTATGTTGGCAGGATACCAAAACCAGACCGCAACGCTGACCCCGGCGCAGTTGCAGCGCCGAAAAGCCGATCAGGACGTAGCGCAGATGCTGCTCGCTTATCGCCGGTCGCGCAAGCCCGAACTGCGCGATCAGATCGTCATGCGCTACACAAATCTGGTCGAGAGCGTCGCGCGCCGTTTTGCGGGCGCGGCGGAACCGATGGAGGATTTGGCGCAGGAGGGCTACATTGGCCTGATTACCGCCGTTGATCTTTACGACCCGGAAAAGCGCGTGAAGTTTTCTACCTACGCCACGCATTTCATCATCGGCCAGATCAAACACTATTTGCGCGACCGGGGCAAAATCATCAAGGAACCGGCCTGGCTCCAGGAACTGAACCAGCGCATGACGCGCGTCATCGAGGCGCTCGCGCAGCAGTTGAACCGCCCGCCGACCAACCTGGAAATCGCCCACATGATGGACATGACCGAGGAACACGTCGCCGACATGATGATGACGCGCGAGGTCTTCAAAGTCACGTCTATTGACGGCGGCAGCGACAGCGACGAGGACAACGGCGCGACGCTCGACATGGATCGGCAGCGCGGCGTGGACGTCGGGGTGGCTTTTCAACTACCGCTCGAAGACCGAATCGTGCTCGACGCGGCGATGCAGAAGCTGAAAGACCTGGAACAGCGCGTCATCACGGAATTTTACTTCAAGGACTTGAACCAGACGGAAATCGCCAAGCAGTTCGGCATTTCGTGCAATTACGTTTCGCACATCCTGCGAAACTCCACGAAGAAGCTGAAAAAAATTCTGGTTACGGACGAATTGCGCGACGCGCAATTGAAAATGGCGCAGGTGCGACGGCGGCTGGACGAGCAGAAGGCGAACCTTGAGGGCAGCGTGATTGTTGATCCCCTGACGCGGCTGTACAACCGACGCTATTTCGAGAACCGCCTGGAAGAGGAGTTGAGCCGGGCCAGCCGCATGAACAGCGAGGTCTCGGTTCTTATCGTGAAGGTGGAAGGACTGGCGACGCTTGGGCGGACGCACGGCACGCTCAAGGGCGACGAGGCCGTGACCGGCGTGGCCGACTCGATCCGCCAGACGGTGCGCCGCGTGGACATTCTGACCCGCTACGAGGACGATACGTTCGCCCTGATTTTGCCCAATACCGGTCAGAACGTCACGATCGTCACGTCGCGGGTGCGGGCCGCGCTCGACACGCTGCTCGACGCCAAAGGGTGGAACGCAGGCCGAGCGCCCCTGATCCTGCATCTGGGCGCAGCGCGCTACCCGATGCAGGCCGCGCACGCGGAACCGCTGATCGCGCTTGCCTGGGAAGGCGTGGCCCGGACGCAGCGCAGTTACGCCCTGCCGCTCGCCGCTTGATCCCTTCCGCGCCGGTTTTTTCGGCTTAACGCCCCGCCAGCCCGACCGTTTGTCGGGCTGGCGCGTTTTCGCCCAGCCCATTTCGGCGTTCTCGTAGAGTTAGAATTTCCGCATTCGCGCCCGGTGACGTAGTCGCGTAGGGTATAGTGAGGAATGCTATTCTGAAATCGGAGCGCGAGGAAGAGGACGAGGAGAAGGCTATGTCGTCGGAAGCGGTGTCGCATTATTACACGCCGGAAGAGTACCTTGAACGGGAACATAAAGCGGAAACGAAGAGTGAGTATTTCGATGGGCGCGTTTACGCAATGGCGGGAACCAGTCGCCCGCACAATCAAATTTCGCTAAACATTGGCAGCGAATTTCGTTTTCGACTGCGCGGCGGGCCTTGCGAGGCGTATAGCGGCGACATGCGGGTTCGCGTTGAAGCGACCGGCCTGTACACGTACCCGGATGTAAGCGTGGTCTGCGGCGAGCAGAGTTTTGACAGCGTCAGAATGGATACGCTGCTGAACCCAACCCTGCTTGTGGAAATTCTTTCGCCCTCGACGGAAGCCTATGATCGGGGCAGAAAATTCGCGCAGTATCAGAACCTTGAGTCGCTGCAAACGTATGTTCTCATCGCGCAGGACGCGGCGCGGGTCGAGGTTTATACCCGACAGGGCGACGTGTGGACGCAGGAGACCTACGTCGGCCTTGACGCGACGGTCGCGTTGCCCGCCATTGGCTGCGAACTGCCGCTGCGCGAAATTTACGAGCGGGTGCAATTGCCGACCAATCCGCCGCTCCGAGAAGTTTGCTGACAGGACGCGGCCTGCCCGCGCTCCCCACCTCGCCGCGCCGATCCGCAATAGAGTAACTGAGACGGCTGCCTGCGCTCAGGCCAGTTTGCTGCCGTTGGGGACGGGGCGTTCCGGCTGCGCTAAAATGACCGAGCCGTCGGGCAGCGTGAAGCCGGTCAGCAGGACTTCCGAAAAGAAGCGGCCAATCTGCTTGCGCGGGAAGTTCAGGACGCCGATGACCTGCCTGCCGATTAGGTCTTCTTTGGAATAGTGCGCGGTGATCTGCGCGCTGGACTTGCGAACGCCAAACTCGCCAAAGTCGGCCTGCACTTTGTAAGCAGGCTTGCGCGCTTCGGGAAACTCCTCGACCACCACAATCGTGCCGACGCGCAATTCCACCTTCTCAAAATCCTGCCAGTTGATTTCTTCCATAAAACGCCTTTCTTAATTTTGAACCACCCCAGCGAAGCGCGCATAGAGGCAACGAGAATAAAGACAGACCGGGCAGCCGGGAATAAATCCCCGTCCTGAAACGCACAGCCCTCCTTCGAGGGCTAAAGACACAATAGCGCATGGGCTGGCGCGAATTTCAAACGCTCCCTAAATCGTTTGCCTGTGCGGGTTGAAAACGCGCTTTGGTATTGGCATTGTAGCCCGCGCAGGCGGGCTTGCGTTTCAGAACGGGGATTTATTCCCGTTCTCTTTCTGGCTGTCCCTCTTCTCGGTGTCTCTGTGCGCGCTTCGCTGGGATGGTTCAAATCCCCTGCCCCTGCGTCTGGAAATGCCAGGTTATGGTTTCGCCTCCGATGCGGTTTTCGTTGTGACTTTCGGGCGGGGCGCTCGGGCCGGGTTAATGGCGACGCCGGGGCCGTTCAGCGCCTGCACGTCATTCGCCATCGTCGTCGTATAGACGATGCGGCCATCGTACTCCGGGGTCGAGAAAACGTTGCCCGGCCCCAACTCGTAGCCCCACAGCCGCCGTCCCGCGCGAACGTCGAGAACCGAAACCCGCCCGCGCACGCCCATGATCGCCAGCGACTGCGCGTTGGGCGCGACGCGCGGCGATGAGTCGTAAATCGCCTGCCCGGTCGAAACGCGCCAGCGGATCGCGCCCGTCGCGCCTTCCAGGTCGTACACGTCTCCCTTGTCGCCCAGACCGCCGATAAACACGTCCAGCCCGGACGCGACCGGAGACGAGTAGCCAAAAGCGTCGCCGCCCGGAGGCGCGCTGGCCTTCCACTGCTCATTTCCCGTTTTCGCGTCCAGGGCGTGCAGAACGTTGTCGTTCGAGGCGACGTACACGCGCCCGTTTGCGACGGCGGGCGAGGCGATGGCGGGCGCGTAATAGAAAGACCGGCCCAGTCGCGCCGTCCAGCGCGGCGTTCCGGTGGCGGCGTCCAGGGCGTACAGATTGTTGTCCCACCCGCCCAGATAAAACGTGTCGCCGTCGGCGGCGGCGCGGGACTGGAAGAAGCCGCCCGCGTTCTGTGTCCACTTCAGCGCGCCGGTCGCGGCATCCAGGCCATAAATTTTGCCGCTGCCGCCGATGCAGACAATGTTTTTGGCGACGGCGGCGGTCGCGAAAATCGGCCCGCCGGTCTCATAGCGCCAGCGCGGTTTGCCGGTTTGCGCGTCAAGGGCGTAGAAGACGTGATCCGTGCCGCCGACGTACAGCGTGTCGCCGTTCAAAACCGGCGAGGCGAGAAACTGCCCTTTGGTCGGGAACGCCCACCGTCGCTTGCCGTTGGCGATGTCCAGAGCGTACACGCGCCCGTCAAGGGACGAGACATACAGCGAGTTCCCATTCAGAAGCGGGCTGGATTGGATCGGGCCGTCGAGATTGATGGCCCACTTCTGCCCCGCCTCGTCCGTGCCGCGCTCCACCTCGAAAATCAGCTCATCCATGTACGTGACGGCGTTGCTGGTGGTCAGACGCACGTCGGCGGCATTGACGCCGAGCGGGATGCTTTTCGTCATGAACTGGTCGCGCCAGATGTCGCGCGCGTCTTTCGTCATCGGCTGCCACGCGCCGTCGTTCAAGCGATATTCGCCCTTTTCCTTGTCGGGGTTGTCGGCGACAGCGCGGGGGTCGAGCGTGGCGGCGGGGCGGCGGCGCTCCAGAAACGGCACGTCCGGGTCGTCCCACCCGGCGCGCAGCAGAGACGGCTTGGCCTTGCGCGCGACCGGCAGACTGGCGATCACGGTCGGCGCGTCCGGCGCTTCTTTCGTAACGCGCTCCAGGGTCACGAGCAGGGGCGAGACCTGCACGCGGTGATACGACCCCTGATACAACCCGCGCGCCATGACGGTCGTAACGCCGTTGGTTTTCCAGGTCAGGTCTTGATGCCCATGTCCGGTAAAAATCGCGACGACGTTGCGCCCGCGCAGAATCGGGTTCAGGTCGAATTCGTTATCCACCATGCGAACGGACGGAGTGTCGCGCCCGATGAAATGATGCAGGAAAAGGAAGGTCGGGGTTTCCGGGCGGACGCGCTTGAGGTCGCGGGAGAGCCAGTCGAGTTCGGCCTTGTCGAAATGGCCCCAATGTTCGAGGGCGACGGTCGAGTCCAAGAGAACGAAATGCGCGCCGCCGTAGTCGAACGACTGGTACAGTTTGCCAAACGCTTTGACGAAGCCTTCTTTGCCGTCAGGACTCCAGCGCACGTCATGGTTGCCGGGAACGGCGTAGAATTTGACGCCAGCGGCGTCAAGCGGAGCCAGCGCCTGCTTGAAGCGGGCGTATTCTTCGGGGCGGCCCGCTTCCGTAACGTCGCCGGTGTCCACGATGAATGCGGGCCGGGGCGACATTTGAAGAGCGTCCCCAACCAGTTTTTGCAGCGGGTCGAGGCTGCCGCCGCTTGTCTGGTGCGTATCGGTAATATGCAGAAACGTGAAATTGGCGGGCGTTTTCTCGTCGGTTTTTTGCGCGCTGGCCGGGATGTGAAGGGCGAGGAGCGCGAGACTGCCAAGCAGAAGGCCGAGACTTCGGCGCATGGGTAAGACTTCCTTTCCTGAGCCGCGCGGAGGGTGCGCGAGCGGCGCGGACGCGCCCCATCTACGTTCGCCGCGCGGCAGGGGAAATTCCTCTTTGCGGTCGGTATTCCTGCGCTCGGCCCGCAGTTCCGGTCTTGTTCACGTCGCGAGTTCGCTTTCCTAACCTTACCCTTGACGCGGACGACCCAATTCTGTAAAATGGGGAGGACGCCTAATCTCCTTCCATAAAGCGCCGCCTCGAATGCCGTACACGTATGCCGTACAATGGGGTCGGGCCGCTCTATCCGGTTTGCGCGATGGCGGTGATCGCCCGCCTGAAATCATGAACGAAACACAACGCGCCCTTGTCGCGGCGCATGGCATTGCCCGGATTGAGTTCGATATCCTCGACACTGTGCATTTACATTGTGATCTGGCCCGAACGCACGTTGCAGAATATGCCGTCTTCTTCGACTCGCCGAATCTTGAGCCAAGTTTTACGCTGGCGGAATACGAAGCGGCTACAGAAACCTGCATCAAAAAAGGCTGGCTGAAAGTCCTGACCGCCGAAGATTGTGAACAAGACCGCCTCCGCTGGCAGAACGACCCGAATCCATACGGTGACGAAATCGAGTACAAAGCGGATAACGTAGATTTTACGGAAGAGGGCGCGCGTCTGTTCTATAGCGTATTGGTCGCGATGGATACGGCGGAGGGCAAGCGGCCGTATCATGACAGAATCCGCTACGCGTGGAATGTGTCGGGACAGGTTGGCGTTTTCGGCGCGTATGAAGACGAAGTGAAGCAAAGCGCCGAAGACGCCGTAACGGGCGAAAATTGGCTCGGCGGCGAGGTTCAGCGGATCGAGCGCGCTGCGGGGCCGTTTCCCATTGGCCCCTGGTGGCTGAACCGTTTTGTGCAGCTGCCGCAGGGGTATCGCGCCGACATTTACTACACGGCTTTCGCAGGCAATTCCGAAGCAGACGTGACGTAATCGCTCCAATTTACGCCGCAGACAGGCCCGCAGAGTTTTTCGACGGTGAAGGGTGGCGAGCGCAGCCAATGGACGAGGGAGGCGGCAAACGATGATTTCGGCGAAGCGGGCGTTTGCCGCCGCCTGCGACGCCTTACGGCTCGATGTTCCAGGGGCGTTCCCAACTACACAGCGCGCCGCGCTGACGCAGGAGCGGGTAATCGTCGCGCTGCATCTTGAGCAGGATACGCACTTTTTCTTTCAAGGGCGCCTGCGCCTGCCGCCGATGCCATTCCCGCTTGGCGGCGAACAAGCGCGCGGCTTCCAGTTCGATGGGCGTGGGTTCCGTTTCGTTCACTGCGGGTTTCCTTTCAGGAATGGTTTCGCTTCAGGGAAGAATGATAGTGCGACGCGCCAGAATGGCGTTCAATCGGTCTGCGTCTATATCGCCATCTTCAAGCAGGGCTTCGGCCCGGATGCGACGATGCCTGCCGCCCGTCTGAAATGCAAGGGCGACGAGATGCTCCGGGCGAATCACACGGACAGGCGTTTCTTCGTAATCGTAAAAAACGGCTTCCCGAACGGCTTCTTCCGAAAGCGGGTTGTAAGCGGGCAAAAATTGTACGGGCGTATCGTGAATAATAACATGTTCGGCATCGAAAACGTAACCGCGTTCACGCAAAATATCATAAAGCGGCGACATCGTAATGAGAGGGCCGGTTTGTGCCGGAAGGAAAATGAAAACGTCCAGATCATAGGCGCCTTGTATGCCCCGGACGATTTGCAGCGCGTTGGCGTCTTTGTAGAAGTATTGCACAGCCGAAACGCGACGATACAAACTGCAGTAGTGGAGCGCGTGCCAAGCAAACCTTATTGCGGCCTGCGGAAATTCCATTCCTTCCGACCATCTCGCGCGTCAATTGGAGAGGGCTTGAGTTCGTCGCAAAGCCCTTCTGATACAAACTGCGCCATAGCCCGGCCGCGTTCTGAGGAGTACGTTGATGGCCTGGTACGCCGCCCGCCTTATTTTGTACACGCGGTTTGAGGATGGGGTTCAGGATTGCTATCCCGTTTGGGAAAACGTGGTGATGATCGAGGCCGCGTCCTCCGACGAAGCGTTCGAGAAAGCGGATCGCAAGGGGGCTGCCGAGGCCGAAGACTCCGTTGGCAGTCAATACACTTACGACGGCAGACCAGCGACCTGGGTATTTGCAGGAATACGCAAACTGAACGAGTGCATCGAGTATTTTGATCCCGAAGAGCGCGCAGCAGGCGGCTGTGAGGAAAACGGAACGGAGGTAACGTATTCGTCCTTCCTCGTGGACAATGAAGACTCGCTGCGAAGGCTTGTCGCCGACAAAAGCGTGACGCTCATTTACAAGGGCGGCAGAGAGGATGAGGCAGGCGGAGCGGCATAACTCCCTGCGCCCAGCGCCGCTCTATTTCTACTTGATCGGACAGTTGCGTAAACGCGGACAATCCCTGCCGCTGAACGGCCTATTGACGGCGAGTCGCGTACAGGCTATAATGGGCGGCAGGAGCGCGGCAGAGAACAGCGGCGAAAGCGCGCGGGAGATGCAAGCGCACAGGAGTTGATGTGAGCGAGCGAAACGGCGACAACCAGCAGGCGCGCGAACAGGAAACCAGCCCCGAACCGGGCGTCGAGATAGGCGTCGTCGTGCGCGGGTCGCTGTCGGACGGACTGGAAATGCGCCTGGCCGAGGGGCGCAGCGTGGAAGACGTGCGCGTCGGCAAATTCGTCGTCGTGCAGGGCGTCGCGAACCGCTACTTCGCCATGCTCAACGACGTCCAGCTTTCCGCCACCCACCCCGGCGTGCTGCTCAACCCGCCCGCCGCCGGCGATACTCTCGCCAGAGCCGTTCTGAGCGGAACCAGCACGTTCGGCACGATCAAGCTGCGCCCCATGCTGATGGTTCCCCATGCCGCCAAAGAAGACGACCCCGACAGCCTGCTGCCCGTGAAAACGATTCCCCCGCACTTCAGCCCCGTCTTCGAGGCGACGCGCGAGGACGTCGGGCGCGTATTTGGCGACGAGCGGCGCGGCGCGCACTTTTTCCACGTCGGCGAACCGCTCGACATGGACACGCCGGTCTGTCTCAATCTGGATCGGTGGGTGGAGCGCTCCAACGCCATTTTCGGCAAATCGGGAACCGGTAAAACCTTTCTGACCCGGCTCTGTCTATGCGGCGTCATCAAGGCGGACAAGGCGGTCAACTTGATTTTCGACATGCACAGCGAATACGGCTGGCAGGGAACCACCGAAGACAAAAGCCGCCCGTCCGTGCGCGGCCTGAAACAGTATTTCCACAATAAAGTGCAGATTTTCACGCTCGACCCGACCTCGACCGCCCGCCGTCAGGTGCGCGCCGACCACGTAGTCAAAATTCCCTACAGCGCGGTCACCGTCGAAGACATCCTCCTGCTGCAAAAAGAACTGAACCTGAACGCGACAGCCGTGGAAACCTGCTATCTGCTCGTGCAGCGGTTCGGCGAAAAGACGTGGCTGGCGAAGTTCCTGGACATGGACGGCGACGCGATTAAAGACTTCGTTGGCGAAAACAACGCGCATTCCGGGGCGCTTTCGGCCCTGCAGCGCAAACTCCGCGTCCTGATCGAAGACTGCAAAGACTTTCTGCTGCCGCAGGTTCCGGGCGGTGACGACGCCGTTCAGCACATTCTGGACACGCTCGGCAGCGGGCGCAATGTCGTTCTAGAGTTCGGGCAGCACGACCGGGCGAGCCAGTACATGCTCGTCGTCAATATCCTGACGCGCCGCATTCACCACATCTACCGCGAGGCGACTGAAAAGGCGATGGGCGCGCAGGGCGAGAAGCCGCTTCCGCTCGTTATTACCATCGAGGAAGCGCACAAGTTTTTGTCGCCGCAGTTGGCCGGGCAGACCATTTTCGGGACGATTGCCCGCGAGATGCGAAAATACAACGTCACGCTCCTGATTGTGGATCAGCGGCCCAGCGGCATTGACGACGAGGTGCTGTCGCAGGTCGGCACGAAAATCTGCTGTCTGCTCGACGATGAAAAAGACAGCGACGCCGTGCTGACCGGCGTTTCAGGCGCGAACAGCCTTCGCAGCGTGCTTGCCAGCCTGGAAACCAAGCAGCAGGCGCTGATTTTCGGCCATGCCGTGCCGATGCCGGTCGTGGTTCGCACGCGCGCCTATGACGACGAGCCGTTCCGACGGGCCATGATGGACGGCGCGGACCTGCTTTTCGACGGCTCGCCCGAAGCCCGGCTTGCCCTTCGCGAACTCGCGACCGCCAGCCGCGACCTCGATTTCCCGTAACCTTTCAATTCAGGCGTCAGGTCAACGCGCCGCGCTAAATCGGGAGAGCCGAGGGATTAAAACCTCCGGCAGGCGTTGTAAAACTCGCACGAACGGGCATGAATGCCCGCTCTGATATGCGAAGCCCGCCTGCGCGGGCTGCAATGCCCGTTTTGAGAGGCGCGTCGAACGGGCAGAACGGGAATGAATCCCCGTTCTGAAATGCGTAGCCCGCCTGCGCGGGCTAAATACACAATGCCGATGCGCCGGGGTTGAGGTTCTTTCCCTGCCTGCAACACGCCCGGCTAACACCTTCGCTCCCTTCTCCCATGCAGGGAGAAGGGCCGCCAGCATGAGGGGTGACATTCCAGTTTTCACTTGATGAGAGCGAGGCGGCATTTTAGCCCGCGCAGGCGGGCTTTGCAATTCTAGCCGGGGGTTTTAACCCCTCGGCTGCCAGCATCACAACGCCTGCCGGGGGTTTTAACCCCCCGGCTGCCAGCATTCCAAAAGGGCTATGTAACCGATTTGCAAACCTTCCGCAACCCGCTCAAAGCCGACGGCCCCGATCCCTGGCTTGTCTACCACGCGGGCTATTACTATCTTTCTACGACGAGCGCCGTTGACATTCGGATGCGAAAAGCGCGCCGACTGGCCGACCTGTCCAGCGCGCCGGACACGATTATCTGGCGCGACCCGACGCCGGATCGCTGCTGCGACATCTGGGCGCCGGAGTATTACCTGCTGCCGGACGCGAACGGCGCTCCGCGCTGGTATCTCTATTACACGGCTTCCGACGGGATCGAAGACCGCAACCATCGCCTGCACATCGCCGAGTCGGAGGGAACCGACCCGATGGGGCCGTACACCTACAAAGCCCGTCTGGAAACCGATCCGGCCAACGCATATTACGCGATTGACGGCAGCGTTTTGCGAAAGGCTGACGGCTCGCTTTACCTCGCCTGGGCCGGACATCCCGGCCACGTTTTGTTTCTGGCCAGTCTGAGCGATCCCTGGACGATTGTCGGCGAGCGCGTATATTTGCCTGCCGCCGGTTTCGGGTGCAGCGAGGTGCGCGAGGGGCCAGTGTTCCTTCAGCGGAACGGCAAAATCTTTCTCGTTTACTCGGCCTGCGACACCGGCAAGCCCGACTATCAGATGGGAATGCTCGTCGCCGACGAAGGCAGCGACGTTCTCGACCCGAAATCGTGGACGCAGGTTCCCGCGCCGGTCTTTGCGCGGGCCGACGCGAACGGCGTTTTCGGGCCGGGCCACAACCACTTTTTCACGTCGCCGGACGGAACCGA
>JBBRNU010000055.1:0-12421 GCA_038230115.1 Chthonomonadales bacterium
AAAACCCCCGGCAGAAAAAACAAGCGTCCTACGGACGCATACTCCGCTCACGCCAGGAACGCGCCGACATAGCGACATACCAGACCGCGAGGAAAGCGCAAGCGTTTCAACGACGCGACGCCGCGTCCGCAGGACGCCTGCACTTTGTTGCCGGGGGTTTTCAACCTCCGGCAAAAGTCTCCCTGTGCGGGTAAGAATTTTCAACTTTCCGCCCCGCTCAGTTACGAAGCGAATAGTCCGCCTGCGTAAGTGCGTTGCCGAAATTATGGCCCGCCCGGCCCCAGCGCGCGAACGATCAGGCCGATGCCGATGAGCGTAATCGCCGCCGCGCTGAACACAGGAACGCGCGCCATGATCGCGCCGCCCGAAGGCAGGCGGTTGAACCACTGCCGGGCCGAGACGATCATCAGCCCGATGCAAATCAGCACCGAGGCCAGCCCGAAACTGAAGGCGGTAATCAACAGCATACCATACGCGACCCGGTGCAGGGCAATGGCCGACAGCAGCACGACGAGCGCGGAGGGGCAGGGAACGATGCCGCCGGAGATGCCCAGCGCGAGCAGGGCGCGCGGCGTCACCGGGCCTTCCGGGATCGTGTGGTGGTGATGCCCGAACAGTCCGTGCGAATGCCCGTGATCATGCGAGTGGGAAGCGTCCTGCGCGTGGTCATGGGAATGCAAGTGTCCGTGCGCGTCCTCGTGAGAAGGGTCATGCGAATGCGAGTGGGCGTGAACCAGGCCCGGCGCGTGCGGATGGGCGTGGTCGTGCGTGTGAACCGAGCCGTCCTCGTGGGAGTGCGTGCGGGCCGCTGCCGCGTCCGTTTCGCCCGCGTCGTCGTGGCTGTGTTCGATAGTCGTCCCGTCGGCCAGAATGTGCGTGTGCGAAGGACTGTGCGCGTCCTCGTGAGAATGCGAATGGGCGTGATCGGCGTCGTGGCTATGGGCGTGAACGTGATCATGGGAATGACCGTCGGCGTCATCGTGACTGTGTGAATGACCGCCCGCATGATCGTGAGCGTGGTCATGGGAATGACCGTCCGGCAGGCCGCGCAGACGACTATACAGCAGCCAAAGCCCGACGCCGCAGACCGAGACGCCGCTGACCAGACTCAAAATCGGATACAGTTTCTCCGGCACGATGTAGCGCGACGCGAAGAGGGTAAGGAAGCCGAGCGCAAAAACGCCCAGCGTGTGCGTCACCGTGACGATGATGCCGAGCAGAACCGCGTGCTTGGCCGTGCCGCGCGTGCCGACGAGGTAGGCCGCGACCATCGTTTTGCCATGCCCCGGCGACAGGGCGTGAAACGCGCCGAACACGAACGCGACCGCCAGCCCCAAAAGCAGCAGGCCCGGCGTCAGTTCGCGCCGCGCGATGGTTTGGGTGAAGGCGTCGCGGGGCGTCGCGCTGGCGGTCGCAGCATTATCGGCTGGCGGCGCGACGGAGCCGTTTGGCGCGGCGACCGCAGGAGGGACGGTGGACGCGGACGGATCGGACGCGGCGGGACTCGCGCCAGCGGGCGCAATCGGCGTGGCGTTTCGCGGCGCGACGGGCGCAATTGTCGCGGTCTCGCTTGGCGTGACGGTAAAATCCGCCGACACGTCTTGAGGCGGAATCGCGTTCGGGGGATATATCGAGAGCTGCTGGCTGCGGTCGGTTGCGGCGACGCTCTCGCCCTTCAAATCGAAACCCGTTCCGCTCGCGGCGACTATTTCTTTCCATCCGGCGCGCTCCGCATAATTGCGGTCGTGGTAGCCAATGCGATGCGGCTTGCCGTCGGCGGGCAGCGCGGTCTCGAAATCGAGGGTGATTTTCAGCGTGTCCAGCCCGCCCGCGCCCGGCTGCAAGCGCAGGTCGCCGCCCGTTCGCCGCAGGAGCGCCGGGGCGCTGTCCACGCCCAGCGCCAGTCCCTTTTGCAGCGTGTCGGCCCGCGCGCTTAGATACGCCGCGCGCTCGCCGTCACTGATCACGCCGTCGTGGTTGCCATCCAGCGCGTCTTTTTCGCCGACGGTCGGGATTTCCGCCATGTCCAGGACATAGCGGAGGCGCAGGACGCCCGGCTCGGCCTGGAATCGGGCGTAATGGCAGATAGCGAAGTTGCCCATCGGGTGCGCGCTTACGGGCCGCGCCGCCAGGCTTGACAGCAAGCCCAGCAGAAGCCCCGCCGCCCCGCGCAGGGACGCCCGGAACCTTCGCGCCGCGAATATCGAATTATTGCTGGAATTCACCGTTTGTTTTCCTCGTGGAGCCGCCGGACGCAGGGACAGCCGGGAATAAAGGCTCGTCCTGAAACGCAAAGTTAGACGAACGGGATTGAAACCCCGTTCTGAAATGCACAGACCACCTTCGTGGCCTGCAATGCCGCCTCTACAAAACGTTTTCAGATTGCGGAGGCGGCGAGACTGAGCGCGCCTTAAGCCCGCGCAGGCGGGCTTCGCGTTTCAGAACGGGGTTTCAATCCCGTTCGCCGCGTTCAGAATGGGCATTCCCTCTCGTCTGTCCTGTTCGTCCCAGGCTCCCTGCATCCGGCGCAAGTTAATTAATCTACAGCGGCGGATCGGGCAGGGGCTGGCGGACTTTGTGGTCCGGGTACTGATCCAGACGCGCCTTGCCCCAATGCAGGAACTTGGCGTGGCCGTCGTAATACACGTAGTTCGCCCCGCCCGAATGCCGGTCATATTTGATCCAGCCCTGGTTGGCGTAGGGGCCGGTTCCGCCCTGGCGCACCAGAACCGATTCGCCCGGCCAGGTGTCGTAATCGTCCTGCGGCACGTACCCGAAGGTCGCGTTGTTCGCGTCGTCGAGCGCGACCGAATTGCGCTCCGAGAACATAATCACGTTGGGATCGGCCAGCGCGCTCAAGACGGGATCGGTCGCGAAACCCGGCAGCGCGCCCTCCATCACGTAGCGGCACGACTTGTGCGTGAAAATCGAGTTAAGCAGGTAGCTCCACATCGCCGTATGGCTCTGCTCCGCCTTGTACTGCTCGCTGTTGGGAAAATTCTTCTCGTCGCCCAACACCGTGATGGCTCCATTATAATCTTTGATATTGGTCGCCAGGAACTGCGAATGCGGGGCCGGGTCGGACGGGCAGAACAGCATCTGGCGGCTTTTCAGGTAGGGCTGAAAGAAAATGGCCCAGGGCTTCTCGGCATTGCTGTTGCCGTCGCCGCCGCCCGCGCAGCCGTCCACGCTGGCGGGCAGGGTCGAGGTTTGGGTTCCGTCGTCGAGAACAAAATCCTCATGATGGTGGTACAGCGCGCCATCGTAATCTTCCATGTACATTCGGGCGGCGAGACCGAGCTGCTTTTCGTTGGATAGACACGAAATCTGTCGCGCTTTTTCCCTGGCCTGCGCGAAGACGGGAAAGAGAATGGCGGCCAAAATCGCGATAATGGCGATCACAACGAGTAGTTCGATGAGCGTAAAAGCGCGGCGTTCAGGGCGTACAATACGTAAAGTCGGCATCGGGTTTCCTCATTTCTTGCGGGCAGGCGACGAAACGTTAGCGCGCTTCTGAAGACAACTGCGAAATCAGCGCGTTTGCACGGGCGTCGGCGCATTCGGCAGCGATTGCGGCGCGGGCAGTGACGTAGAAGGCGACATGCGCGCCTGGGCCTGAATCACGCTGTCGTCGAACGGGCGCGAACCAAAATCTTTCAGGGTCGCGGCGGCGACGGCGACTTCGGTCGGACTGAAGTTCGGGTTCAGGCTCAGGGCGCGATAGAGATATTTTGACGCCGTCACGCGGTCGTTCAATTTTGCGTTGATCATGCCCGCGTGGAACAGGAAAAGGGCTTCCGGCGTGTTGCGGCTCAGGGCGGCTTCGCTGGCTGTTTTCGCTTCGGCGTATCGCTGGTTTTTGTAGTAGCACCAAGCGAGGGTGTCCGCCGCATACACGTTCTTGATGGTCTTGTACTCGTTTTGGGCCAGCGTCAGGGCTTCGGGCAGGCTGCGGTCGTGATCGGCGTAAAACATCGCCAACTGCATGTCGCCGCGCACGCCGCTGGCCTTTTGCAGTTTGTGAATGGTCTCGACGAGCGCGTACTGCTTTTCGGCGGCTTCGGTCTGACCGGTCGCCCGGTACAAATCGCCCAGCGCGACGACGGCCTCCTGCTGCGGAACCACAGCAATCGCCTGCTTGTAAAGTTCAATCGCGGCGGGAAAATCCTTGCGCGCTGTTTTTACCTTGCCCATCGCCACCAGAACGTGATAATTATGCGGGGTCTTTTTCAGGGCTTCGGCCAGAACCTGCTCGGCGGCCAGCAGATTGCCGTCGCTCAGCAGAATCAGCCCCAGCCGCGACCGACACCAGGCCGTGTTTTCGGCATAAGGAGCGCCCGCCAGAATCGCTTTTGCCATCAGCCAGCGCGCTTTTCGGTTATCGCCCGTGATGTGGAGCAGGTAAGCGCCCCGGCTGTACGACGAAATGTCGGGGCGAATATCCAGCATTTTTTGCAGGTTCTCAAAAGCCGCGTCGTACTGCCCCTGCTCCACCTGCGCGTCGCCGATGATGCCGTAGGCAAGGTTGCTGCGCGGGTCGAGGGCGAGGGCTTTGTTGGCCCAGGCGATGCTCTGGTCGAAATCGTGGCGACCACCGCTGACCCAGGCCAGCCCGGTCATCGCTTCGCCGCTGCGCGGATTCGTCGTCAGTCCCTGCTTGAACGCGGACTCGGCGTACCCGTAATAAGCGGCGTCGGCGGTTTCTCGGGCCTTTTGCATGAGCGCGTCGCCCAGCCCGATCCAGGCCTTGTCGCTGCCGACGTTCTCGCGCGCCTTGCCCGCCCATTTCGCAATCGCAAGGTCAGACGCCGATCCGCTCGCGGTTTTGGGCAGCGCAGTCAGCAAATTCATCGCGTCGGCGGCAGGCGCGGCGTTCGTGGAAGAGGGGGCAGGCGCGGCGTTTACGGTGTTGGCCGACGCCTGCGCGCGATGCCAGAGTTTCCAGGTTCCGGTCGCGCCCAGGCAGAGCGCGACTCCGGCAATCAACGCGCCGGGACGAAGAAAGGCTTTATTCATGGCGGCTTTGCTTCCCAAAAAATTGCGTGACGTAAGACGTAAAATGTGTAGCGGAGCGTTTGTCGGTTTGCCCCATGTTGAGAACGGGAATAAATCCCCGTTCTGAAACGCTAGCCCGCCTGCGCGGGCTGCACCCGGAATGCGCTCTGCCGGTTTGTGCGAGCCGAAAAAGCGCGGGCTTTTTAGCGGGTTGAAAACAGGTTGGCGGAGCGGCATTGCAGGCCACGCAGGTGGTCTGTGCGTTTCAGAACAGGGATTTATTCCCGTTCTGCCCCCCGCACGCTTACCGCAAATCTTGCAGGCCGGGACGGGGAGCGGGCAATGGCCCGCCCCGGCCTGCAAAGCGAACCTAGCCTCTTATTCAGGGTTCCTTGTTGATGCCGGAATCCTTCGAGTTGCGCGAACCCGCGTTCGGGGTTCCCGCGTAGGGGAAGGTCATGTTGTAGAGTTGGTCGTTGGCGTCTATGTTGTCGCCAACGGGCGTAAGCGGCATGGTATAGGCCGGGCCGTTGGCGACGGCGGTCAGCGCGATGTCCACCACGTCGTCGCCGAAGCGCCTGCCATTGGGCCAGCCGCTCGGAATGCCGCCGGTGGTCGTATCGCCGCCCGCGAAACTCAGGCGGCTGAAGCCCGCTTCTCCGGCGACTTTGACCGGATCGGTCGTCGTGTCCACGCGCAGCACGTCGGGAATGAAGACCAGTTTCAGGTCGGTGCGTCCGCTGGTTGCGAACGACGTGCCGTAGACAATATTGACCAGCGCGGCGACTTCCGGGTTCAGCGCGTACTTGGCATACGCGGCGTCGCCGGTCGGCTGGGTGCGGTTGTAGTTGTCCTTGTCCCGAATGGCGACCAGCAGTTCGTTGAAGAGCGGGTTGCCAAGCCGGTTGACCTGAATGTACGGCCCGGAACTCGTGTTCTCGCCGGTCGTGCTGCGAAGCGTGATGCGCGGTCGGCTGACCGAAGCGTACACGCCCACGCCGTTCGAGGTGCGAACCGGAAACGGCGCGGTGTAGGGCAGGCTGGGCAGGTCGGTCATCGGGATCACGATGGCGTAATGCAGGACGTTGAAGCCCTTGAAGCCATCCACGCCCTTGCCGTTCTGTCCGAACGAACCCGCCGGGCTGGGCAGCAGAATGCGCGGGTCGAGGAAGTCGAAGATGCCGGGCGTGTCCGCGTAGAAGCCGTCTTCGCGCGAGCCGCAGAAGACCGTTGTACCGCCGGGCAGATCGTAGGTGGTTTCGCGGGTGTAGCGATCGAGCGTCGGGCGGCTCACGGCCCCGGAAATGGCCTTGCCGGTGTTGGGGTCGTTGTAGAACGGCGTGGTGCGTTTGCCGACGTTGTAGGGCGGGACGAGCAGCGGCGAGCTGCCGTTCAGAATCGTCGCCGTTCCGTTGACGGTTTTCGTTACCGTGTAGGTCTGGGTGAAGTTCTGGTGGCTGTCGCCCACGTCCATAATGGGGCCAGCGTCCGCGCCGTTGGGCGTGTCGGCTCCGCGTCCGTAGCGCAGGATGGTATCCAGGTTCTTATAGTTTCCCTTGACGCCGACGGGCGAAAATTGGAAATCGTACCGCTGAATTTCCGCGCCGGTCGTGGGATTGGCGATGTGAATGCTGTAGCGGGCGTCATCGGCGAACGCCTCGTACATCACGCCGTCGCCGGGTTCGGAGAACGGGTGTACGCTGACCTCGACGACGAGGACTTTCTGGCCGCTGGGGCGGGTCCGCACGAAGGCGTACACGTCGGTCAGGTTGGTTTGCGGGTCGAGCTTGCTCAGGGGCGCGTCGCTGTGGCTCGAAGCCTGTGCGGGAAGTCCGCCCAGGCCGGCCAGCGCGCCCGCCGCGCCCAGAAGCGCGAGCAGGGGTCTGAATTTCATCTTCGGTTGATCATCCTTCCAGAGAACGCCAGAGAACAAAAGCGTCCGGTCAAGCGGACGCCTTGCGAGAACGGCGGCGAGTCGCGAAGCCCAGTCCGAAGACCAGGGCCGCGCCGAGCGCGCTGACGCCGGGTTCCGGCGTGGCGTTGGGAGCGAGCGTCGTCCCGGTAAACGTGTTCCCCGCGACGTCGAGCGCTTCGAACGGCGAGCCGTTGGGAGCGAACGCGCTGGTGAACGTGAAGCCGGAAACCGTTGTTCCCGGATCGAACGCGCCGGGCGTGTTGGGATCGCTGTCTTCCAGGAACGAGACCAGACCGACGCCGGGATCGAACGCGATGTCGAAGCCGGTCGGGAACGTGGTCGGGTCAAGGGTCAGGGCATCCGGGAGCGGGTAAGTCGCGAACGAGACGATGGCGAGCGTTTCCGGGGCGTTGTTGACGACGCTGTAGTGGTACGTGTACAGCGAGCCGTCGAAGGTCACGGTGGGCGTGATCTGAACGTCGTCGGCGGACGCCAGACCGGGGAGGGCCAGGAGCGCCAGCGCGCTCGCCAGCAGGGTCGTACTGCGGTGCAATTGAATCATGCGTGTTTCACCTCCTTTCCATTTAGCATAGAAACATTGGGAAGCCTTCGCAAAAAGGCCGGACTGCCGATTGAATAAGGGTTAGGGGGCTTGCTTCTGGACAAGCCAACACGACATGAGTTCGCACGCATACGGGCGGGACAAATTCAGAAAGCGCGTGTGGTTCTATTCTACCGGGGGCGGGTTACAATCATATTACGCAAGGTTTACGAAAGGTTCGCTTTTATTCGCCGCCGTTTGAAAGTTTTTTGCATAATTGTTTGTTACGGAGCGCAAGGCGGAGATGAGTGACAATTGCAGGCGGGAAGGCGTAGGTTTTTACAGCGCGTCCACCATTGCGATGAACTCGTCTTCGGTGAGAATTGGAACGCCCAGCTCCTGCGCCTTCGCCCGCTTGCTTCCGGCGTTTTCGCCCGCTACGACATACGCGGTCTGCTTGCTGACGCTGCCGCTCGCTCGTCCGCCCAGCCGCTTCACGGTCGTCTCGGCGTTTTCGCGCGTCATTTTCGCCAGCGTCCCGGTGAACACGAACGCTTTGCCCGCCAGCGCGTCGGATTGCGGCGCGCTGGCGTGGGCTTCCGGGCGCAGGCCGTTGGCTTCCAGTTTCCGCAGGGTTTCGCCGTTGCGCGCGTCGGCGAAATATTCGGCGATGCTTTCTGCCGTTGTGCGCCCGATCTCGAAGACGCCCGCCAGATCGTCCACGCTCGCTGAGGCCAGCTTATCCAGCGTGCCGAAACGCTGCGCCAGAATTTCCGAAGACCGCTCGCCGATGTGCCGAATGCCCAGCCCAAAAATGACGCGGGCGAGCGGGCGCGTTTTGCTGCCCTCGATGTTGGCGAGAATTTTTGTTGCGAGCTTGTCCCCCATGCGCTCCAGCGTCAGAAACTGCTCTTTGGTGAGCGTGTACAGATCGGCGACGTCGCGAACCAGGCCTAGCTGCGCGAGCTGCGCGACGTGGCGCTCGCCCAGACCCTCGATGTCCATCGCGTTGCGCGAGACGAAATGCTCAAGCTGCTGCCGAATTTTTTGCGGGCAGGTCGGGTTCGGACAGCGCAGGACGGCCTCGCCCTCGCGCCGCTCGACCGGCGTCTGGCATGAGGGACATTCGGTCGGCATCGCGAACGGCGCGCTGTCTTCGGGGCGCTCACTCGTCACAACCTCGACGATTTCGGGAATAACCTCGCCCGCGCGCTGAATTACGACCGTATCGCCGACCCGCACGTCTTTGCGCCGGATTTCGTCCTCGTTGTGCAGCGTGGCCCGCGACACGATGACGCCCGCGACCGGAACTGGGGTCAGGAACGCGACCGGGGTCAAGGCTCCCGTCCGCCCGACATTGACCTCGATGGCCTCGACTTTGGTTCGCACCTGCAGCGCCGGGTATTTGTAGGCAATCGCCCAGCGCGGCGACCGGCTGACCTGCCCCAATTCGCGCTGAAGGGCGAACGAGTTAACCTTTACGACCACGCCGTCAATGTCGTAGGGCAGGCTTTCCTTGCGTCCGCCCCATTCCTCGACAAATGTCAATACTTCGTCCAGATTGCCGCACACGCGCACGTTCGGGTTGGTCGCCAATCCCCAGCGTTCGTAGGTTTGCAGCAAATCATACTGGTTGGCGAAATCGCAGCCCTCGCACGCCCCGACCGCATACAAAAACACGTCCAGCTTACGCGTGGCCGTAATTTGCGGGTCCTTCTGGCGGAGCGAACCGGCAGCGGCGTTGCGCGGGTTGGCGAAAGTGCGCCCGCCCGTCTCTTCGGCCTCGCCATTGATGCGCGCAAACTCCTGATGCGACATGAAAATCTCGCCGCGCACCTCGATGAGAGGAGGCGCGTCTTCGGACAGATGGCGGGGCAGGGCGGCGATGGTTCGCAGGTTGAGCGTGATGTCCTCGCCGACCTCGCCGTTGCCGCGCGTGCCGCCGCCCGCGAAGACGCCGTTTTCATAGGTCAGCGAGACCGCCGAGCCGTCAATCTTCAGTTCGCAGATGTATTCAATTGGAGTTTCCGCGTCCATGCCGAGCCGCCGCCGACTGCGCTCCTCCCACGTTTTTAGATCGTCGAGGCTGAAAGCGTTGTCGAGCGAGAGCATCCCGACGCGGTGCGGGTAGGGCTGAAAGGTCGTGACGACTTCCGCGCCGACCTTTTGCGTGGGCGAGTCGGCGGTAACGAGTTCCGGGTACGTCTCTTCCAGCGTCTTCAATTCGCGCATCAGGGCGTCGTAAGCGGCATCGGAAATCTCCGGCGCGTCACGCTGATAGTACAGCGCGTTGGCCCGGCGAATCTGGGCGCGCAGGGCTTCGGCGCGCTCGGCGGCGTCGGTATCGGCGCGCGGCGCGGTTTGGGCGGTAAGTTCGGTTTCGGGCATGGGGTTTGCAGTCGCTTTTGCGGGTCAGGATTGGTTCACGATAAATTGGGTTGGCGGACGCTGGCGTTCACGCGGGGAAACAAGCGGCGTCCGGCCTCATGGCGACACTCCGCGCTCGGTCTTGAAAGCGGAAAGCGGGAGATACAGCGCGTGGGACAGCAGAACGGGATTGAAACCCCGTTCTGAAATGCTAGCCCGCCTGCGCGGGCTTAAGAGGCCCCCCGGCTCGTCTGCCTGCGCTGACTATGCGCTTCGATTTGCCTGCTTTCGCGGGCTGAAAACGTATTGACGGAGCGGCATGGAAGGGCTGAATACAGGCTCTGGCTCTCGGCATTGCAGGCCACGCAGGTGGTCTGTGCATTTCAGAACGGGGTTTCAATCCCGTTCGTCCGGCTTTGCATTTCAGAACGGGGATTTATTTCCGTTCTCTTTTCATTCTCCGACCGCTCTTTACACAACGCGCAATTTGCGGCTACAATTCGCGGGCGGCAGGGCGAAACCCGCCGCAGGAGAACGGAGCGAAAACCAATGACTTTGCCTTTGCCGGTTCGGAATGGCGTCAGGCCGCGCCTATTGCTGTCGGTATCGGAAGAAACCAGGGCGTGCGCGCAGGAAGCGCAGACCGTTTTGCAGGCGGCGGGTTACGACACGCAGGCTTTTCCCGCCGATGGCGTCGGGGGCCGGGAATTGGAACACAGTCTGGCGCTGGGGCAGGCGGCGGGCGTACTGGAATTGGCCCTGAACGAAATCGCCGACGGCCTGCTGGGCGGAACGCGCGGCGCGGGGGCGGGCCGTCTGGAAGCGGCAGGCCGCGCGGGGCTTCCGAGGGTTGTGGTTCCGGGCGGGCTGGACGTGATCACGTTCGGGCCGCGCGCGTCGGTTCCTGTGCGCTTCGGGCGCCGCCGTTTCCATGAGGCCGATCCCGCGCGCACGCTGATGCGAACCGACGTTAGTGATTGCGCGCGTCTGGGCCGTCTGCTGGCGGAGAAATTGAACGCCTCCACCGGCCCCACAGCGGTATGTCTGCCCCTGCGCGGCATTTCCACCCTGAGCGAAAACGACGGGCCGCTGCGCTGGATCGAGGCCGACATGGCCCTGTTCGGCAACCTCACCACGCATTTGCGCCGCGACATCGCCTTATACGACGCCAACGTCGGCATCAACGCGCCCGGCTTCGCCCGCCTGTGCGCTGAAACCCTGCTCGGCCTGCTCGCTCTCAATCGCAATCTCGCCTGACCGCCGATTGCGCGTGCGGGCCGCCGGGAGTTCGCCGCTTTACTGCACGTCCATCAGTTCGACCTCGAAGACGAGCGTGGCGTTCGGCGGGATAACGCCGCCCGCGCCGCGCGCCCCGTAGCCAAGTTCCGGCGGAATCGTCAGTTTCCGCACGCCGCCCACCTTCATCGTCGCCACGCCCTCGTCCCACCCCTTGATAACCCGGCCCTGCCCTAAGGGAAACGAAAACGGGGCGCCCCGGTCGCGCGAGCTGTCGAACTTCGTCCCGGTCAGCAGCGTGCCGACGTAATGCACGACCGCCGTCTGTCCGGGCTGTGGCGTCGCCCCGGTTCCCTCGGTGATATCTTCGATTTCCAATCCGCTTGCCGTCTTCATATCGTTTCGAGTCCTTTCTGCGCGCCGATTTTTGCTTGCGGCGCGTTTTCAATACATGGTGCGGTTCAGCGGCGGATCAGCAGCGAAAGCGCCAGGGCCAGCCCGATGAAAATAATCAGCCGCCGAACGTTTTTCTGCCCGATGCGGCGCGCGGCGCCCGCCCCGCCGTAGCCGCCCGCAATCGCCCCGACCGCCATAATCGCCGCAATGCGCCAGTCCACCAGACCCTTGACGATGAACAGCGCGGACGCGACAAAATTGATCGCCCCGGCGTTGATATTCTTCAGGGCGTTCATCCGGTGGATGTTGCGAAAGCCCATCAAGCCGAGCGAGGCGAGCATCAGAATGCCGATGCCTGCGCCGAAATAGCCGCCGTACAAGCCGACCAGCAATTGAAACGCGATGATGGCGGTCCAGGCTGCGTTGGAGCGCCCGGTCTCGTCATTCGCCGCCGCTTCTTCGTTCGCAGCGCGGGCGGCGTTCGCGTCGCTCGCGCCCGCGCGGAGCGCGCTGCGCTCGGCCCGAACGCGCAGGAAACGAGACAGCGGCTCCTGCGCCACAAACAGCAGCGTCGCCAGCAAAATCAGGTACGGCACGAGCGCGGCGAAAACGCCGGGAGGCGTTTTTAGCAGCAGCAGCGCGCCGATGATCCCGCCGATAAAGCTGGGCGGGGTCAAGCGCGCAATCGCGGTTCGACTGCTCCCGATTTCGGCGCGATAGCCCCACAGACTGCTGAGAGAACCGGGCCAGAGCGCGACCGTGCTGGTGGCGTTGGCGATGAGCGCGCTATGGCCTGTCCAGAGCAGGGCCGGGAACGTCACCAGTGTGCCGCCGCCCGCGACGGAATTGATGGCTCCGGCCAGCGCGGACGCGCCCGCCAAAATCAGGTTTTGCTGCCAGGACATACACGCTTTCTTTCACCAGGGCTTTTCCGAAGGGAGGGCGACGGGCAGCCGCGCCCGAAGAGTCCC
>JBBRNU010000056.1:0-12380 GCA_038230115.1 Chthonomonadales bacterium
CGTCGGTTTTCACGGCGACGGTCTGCGGGCCGCTGGGCGCGGACACGCCCGCGCTTGCCAGCGAGGAGGGCGGCTTGAACTTGCGCTGCTCCGGCACGGCCTGAATCATGAAGTCGTGCCAGATCGGGGCGCACAGATGCCCGCCCGTCGCTCCCGGCATTTCGGCATACGTGATTTTTCCGTGAACCCGCCGATGCACGCTTGCGACCCAGATTACCGACGTCAATTCCGGCGTGTACCCGGCGAACCAGGCGTCGCGGTTATCGCTCGTGGTGCCGGTTTTGCCATGCGCGTTCTCAACCAGCCCGTTCGATTCGCTGCCGCGCGCCAGGGTTCCGGTTCCACTTGTCACAACCGCTTCCAGCGCCTTGTCCATCTGCGCGATGGTGTCGGGTTTCAGCAGGTTGGTTTTGATTTGCGGCAGGTGTTCCTCGATCAAATTCCCCTCGGCGTCCGTTACGCGCGTGATCGCCATCGGCAGACAGCGACTGCCCCGCATCGGGAACACGGAATACGCCGAGGCGAGATCAAGCGGATGCACGGCGGACGCGCCCAAAGCCGTCGGCAGATACGGGGCCAGTTCCGACGTAATGCCCATTTTGTGAGCGTAATCAATCACCGTCCGAATGCCGACTTTGCGCGCCACTTGCACGGCAATCGTGTTTTTCGAGAACTCGATGGCGGTCAGGCAGTTCATGCTGCGGTAACTGTAGCCGCCGTCATAATTCTTCACGACCCGATGCTGCGGGTCGTTGGGATATTCAATCGGCTCGTCGGCGAAAGCGGAATACAAGTTCGCCTCGCCGGTATCGAATGCGGCGGCGTAATCGAACACTTTGAACGACGAGCCAGGCTGCCGCTTGCCCTGCGTCACCGCGTTGTACTGGTCGGCCCGGAAACTGCGCCCGCCCACGAGGGCGCGAATGTAGCCGGTGCGGTTATCCAGGCTGACGAGCGCGCCCTGATTGGCCCCGCGTCCCGCGTTGCTTTGCAGGCCGTTTTCCAACACCGCTTCGGCCCGCTGCTGCATCTTCCAGTTCAGCGTGGTCTCGATTTTCAGGCCGGAATAGACGAAATCCACGCCGTACCGATCAATCAAATCTTTCAATACATAGGTTGTGAAGTACGGCGCTTTGAAGTCGAAGTTCAGGCGTTTCTGGCGCGGCATCAGGCGCGGCTTTTCCTCCTGCGCCTTTCGATACTCCTCCGGCGTGATATAGCCATACTCCTGCATCCGATCCAGCACCTCGTCGCGGCGCTTGAGGGCGGCCCGGCGATGGTCGAACGGGTTGAAGGCCGAGGGCCGCTGCGGAATGCCCGCCAGCAGCGCGGCCTCGGCCAGATTCAATTTGTACGCCGACTTGCCGAAGTAGGTCATGGACGCGGCCTGAATTCCATAGGCGCCCGCGCCATAGTAAATATTGTTGAGATACAGCTGCAAAATCTCTTTTTTGGAATAAATTTGTTCCATTCGCAGGGCGAGCATCGCCTCGCGGAGTTTGCGGCTGTACTTCTTTTCTTTCGAGACGCCGAACTGATCCAGGTTGCGGATCAGCTGCTGCGTTAAGGTGCTGCCGCCCTGACTCAGCGTTTTGCCGCGCAGGTCGGCGAACACGGCCCGCGCGATTCCCTGCACGTCCACGCCCGGATGCTCATAAAAACGATGGTCTTCGATGGCGATGGTGGCGTCCATAACGCGCTTGGGAACGTCGGCAAGCAGGATTGGCTTGCGGTTTTCCACTTCCAGTTTGCCTAAAATCACGCCGTCCGAGGAGACTATCGTCGTCGCGACCGGCGTTTTGATGTCGCCGGTCAGCCCTTCCATGTCGGGAATTTCGCTGGAAAACTTGTAGAAGAGGGCCATCAGCGAAACCAGTCCGATGGCGGCGAGGGTCAGGCCGGAAAGCAGCGTCAGGGCGAACGCGGTTTTGACCCGACGGCGAAACCGGGCCTTGCGGTTGATGGTTCGCGCGCGGGGTCGGGTGGCGCGGGCAATATCGGAAGCGCGAGCGGCACGTTTCGTCATGGCAAGATTATAATGCAGTAATGCGTCTACTGTCAAGGCGAGCAAAGGCGATTTTCAGCGCCGCGCCAAGTCTTGCAACGTTTTCCAAGCCTGACCGTCTCACGCAAAAGCCCGGCGCGCGGGACGAGTTCCTGCCTGCCGGGCGCGGCCAAATCGTAATTCGGGACGTTCGCGGATGGCGACGAAATAAATTTCTTCGCTCGGCAGACTGCGGCTACACGTCCTTCGGACACGAAAATCAGCAAAGACTTCCGCGCGGTTGGCGCTATTGGCATCGCGTCCGAAGGACGCTCGGCCGCAGGTCAGACAGACCGGGGTTTGACCCTGGGATGATGTGACTTCAACCTGGGGATGCAACCGGGGTTTTAACCCTGGGATGACCGCCTGGTTTTAATTAGGACGGCGGAACGCCACAAGCGAAGAAATTCATTTCGTCGCTCGTCGCGACCCGTCACGCCGCTTTCGATAGTTGTAGGCGAAACCGTAATTTGGGGCGTTCGGGTTATTCGGTATCCTGGCCGGGAATGAAGCAGCCGTAGTCGCCGTTCGCGCCCAGGGCGGCGTCTTTGGCGCAGGCCGCCACGCCGGTCGCGGGAACCTGCCGCCCGTCCGGGGCGGGCAGCGCGCCCTGCGTGTAAAGCGTGTAGGCGGTGTTGCCCGGCCCTTGCGGCCAGACGGGCAGATCGCCCGCGTCGGTCAACTCCTTTTGGACGCCGGTATACGTCGGATTTTTCAGCCGATACGCCGCTTCCGCGCCCATCAGCATATGCAGATTGGAACGCGCCGTGCGGCGCGTGGAAGTTTGAATCGCGGCCAGATACAAGGGCAGCGCGACGGCCATCAAAATTGCCAGAATCAATACGACCACCAGGAGTTCCACCAGCGTGAACCCGGCGCGGCGTGCAGCAATCGGCGCGGCGCTAGTTGTTTTCATGTGTCGTCCCCCGGTCATCCAAAATTGCCTTGCAATGCCAGTCATTATTGCCGCTCGCGAAAAAAACGTTAGGGCAGGAATGAGGAAACTCGCCGCCGAATACTACTTCGCGCCGCCCAACCTCGTCGCGCGGGATTGTCTCCTCTCGACCGAGACGTTTTGCGCGTCAAAACCTGCCAATTAAACGGGCTATTCCTCTTGAAGTGTAACAGCAGTTGCCACGAACGTCAAGCAATGACATAAAAAGGGGCTATTCCCGCAGGTCGCTTCTGTGGAAATACGCGGGAACTTAACGCCAATTTTCGACGTCAAAACCGGCGTTGGCGCTGTTTGCTTACGCAGCGAACCATCAACGAACTTTGGCGCGGGTTGATTCAGTCTTTATCTGAACTTCAATCTCCCCGATGTCGCCAAAAATTTCGATATCCAAAGGCAAATGCGTTTTCAAGCAAACGCGGAACGTGAAAGCGGAAGCGACATGAAACTCAGGAACCTCAAAACAACTTATAACTCGCCGCGCCAAGCCAGTCTGCTTTCGGCGGGCGCGCTTTGCCTGCTGACCGCTAGTTTTCTGACGAGCGCGCGGCCCGGCGTTGGCGCTTCTTTCTCTTCTACCCGGCAGCAGGCGAACGCCGATGCGCCTTTGCAGGCCCACGCCGCGCTGGCCCCTTACCAGCGCCTGCGCGCATATCGCGGCACGCTGACAACCACAACGACGGGCGATTCAAGCCGCTCACCGCGCAACACGACGACTTCGCTGCTGTTGCGCTGTGACGAAAATAATCAGGTGGTTCGCCTGCGCGCCCAGACCCTCGCGTGGGGACAGGGAACGGAAAAAGGCCGACAGCGAGACCAATGCTGCACACTTATTTATGATGGCGCGCGGCTTGAAGTTCTTCGCGAAGGCTCCGCCGGCCCCGCCCGATTCGCCGCCACTTCGGTTACTCTGTCGGCTCTGCTTGAATTGCCGCCGATGGACGCGCTCTGGCGTCCGCTCGCGCCGCGCCGTGACGACGCGGGTGACGAGCGCTGTGTGCGCGCCCAGGTTGGAAGCGACGTCTATACGCTGGTTATGGATACGGCTGCCGGCAAACTGCGCCGCTACGAGCGCCTGAGCGGTCGCGGCGGACAGCGTGTGCAGACTGTCTCCGAACTGCATGACATGGCCTTCGATGCGGCTGCCGACGCGACCGACGCACGCTTCGCCCTCGCCCCGGCTTCGACGCCCAATGCCAGCGCCGCCGTTCCCCTTTCGTTGCTGCCGCGCTGACCGATTTCGACTTTTTCCTGCAAGTCCCGGCGCCTCAAGAGTGTCGGGACTTTGTTTTACCCCCACCCCGACTCCCCTACCCCGACCCGCCAAAAATCCTTTGCAAAAAAAACTACATATGCTATACTGACGTGCCGACAATAGTAAGGAACGATCGCCTCAGTTTCGATTTTCGCAGCGGACTGCGCCAACCCGCCCGCGCCGCCGCGCCCCACGCCACGCCGCAAAGCCCGCTGCCATCCGTAATCGGCTTTGTGACCGGGAGACGAATCACCATGCCCGACCAGGCTCAGGGTCTCCGCGCCCTCGCGGAACGAATGACCCGGCGCGACCACGGCTGCCCTTCCCTGCCTTCGGCGTTTGCGCCCGAAGATGCGCGTCCGCGTCCCGAATCCGAGCGGGATGAACCGGAAGCCCGCCCACAGGACGACGCGAATAGGCCGTATACCGCCGCAGTCGCGTTGGATGTCGCCGACCTGCCGCTCGAAACCCAAACCGCCGTTGCTGACACGCGCCTTTTCACGGCAATGGGTCACGCGCTGCAATCGGCGACATCCAACGCGGCATCGGCTCCCGTATCCGCGTCGCCCCGGCAGCGCGCCCGCGTCGTCGCCGTTACCAGCGGCAAAGGCGGCGTCGGCAAAACAAACTTTACCACCAATCTTGCCCTGACCCTCGCCCAGTCCGGGCAGCGCGTTATCGTTATGGACGCTGATTTAGGTCTGGCGAACCTGCACGTTGTCCTGGGCATCTCGCCGCGCTACCATCTCGAACACGTTATGCGCGGCGAAAAGACTCTGCGCGAAGCGTTGTGCGAGGGGCCGTGCGGCATCCAGATCATCGGCGGCGGGTCGGGCATTGCGGAACTGGCGAATCTGGACGAGACGAGCCGTCAGTCGTTTCTGACCGGGCTGGGCGAACTCGACACGCTCGCCGACGTAATCCTAATTGACACGGGAGCCGGGCTTTCGCGCAACGTCATGGCCTTTTTGTGCGCCGTCGAAGAAATCATCGTCGTGACGACGCCGGAGCCGACCGCAATCACCGACGCTTACGCTACGATCAAAGTCGCCTCGCAGGAAAATCCGACCGCGCGTCTGATGCTGGTCGTCAACATGGCCCAATCCGAGGCCGAGGGCGAAGCGGTCGCGGCCAAATTGACCCTGATCACGCAGCGATTTCTCAAGGTCAATCTGGACTGCCTGGGCGCGATCCCCCATGACATCGCCGTCGGGCGCGCGGTTCGCGCGCAGCAGCCCTTCACGCTTTCGCAGCCCGGCTCGGCAGCCGCGCGCAGCGTGGCCCAAATCGCGGCGCAGTTGGGGTATCAGCATTCCAAAACCGAGGCGCCCGGCGGCGTCGGCGGCTTCCTGAACCGAATGCAGCGGTATTTCGGCTTCCGTGCGCCCGCTGGAGTCGGCTAACTGCAGCCACGCAGAGCAAGTTCGTACCATTGCGACGAAATGAATTTCTTCGCTCGTGGCGTTCCGCCGTGTGTCCTTCGGACACGATACCAATCGCGGAGAAGTCTTTGCTGAATTTCGTGTCCGAAGGACACAGCCGCAGGCTACCGAGCGAAGAAATTTATTTCTTCGCCCTCGCCGCATGAAACTACGAAAAAATACGCCGGAGTATTCAGGTTGCGCTTCACGCTGTCGAACCGACTCTTGACCCGACGCGCTTTCCAACTATTTTACGCATGACAGCCCCGAAGCTAAATATTCTCTTGATCGCCGCCGAAGTCGCCCCATTCGCCAAAGTGGGGGGACTTGCCGACGTTGCAGGCGCGCTGCCCAAAGCCCTTCGCGCGCTGGGGCATGACGTGCGTATCGCGATGCCCTGCTACCGCATGATCGAAGCCGACCCGAATTATGTTCTTTCCGATTTGATGCCGGGATTCACGGTTCCCGTCGGAAATGGCGTTCGGGAGCGCGTTTTCGTCAAGCAAACTTTTTTGCGCGTGAAACCCGCCGGAACGGGCAGCCCGCAACCCGCGCTTTCTCATCCCGGTCTCACTTCCGATGCAAAATCCGACCCGGCGACAGAAACCGACCCGGAAGTCGAGGACGACGCGAGCGCGGACGCAATTCCGGTTTACCTGATCGGGAATACGCCGCCGGATGCCGTCGCGGGCGCCGACCGGCCCGCCCATCCCGGCTATTTTCAGCGCGCTCTAGACAGTCAAACGGTGTACACGCTGGAACCGGAGCCTTATATTTTTTTCTGCCGCGCCGTTTTGGAGATGCTGACCCGGCTGGAACCGGAGTGGTCGCCTGATATTCTGCATTGCAACGATTGGCACACCGGCTTGATCCCGGTTTTCGCGCGCCAGTTTTACGCGGATACGCCCGCTATCGCGCAGGCCGCGACCGTATTCACGATTCACAATCTGGCCTATCAGGGAAATTTCGGACGCGAGCATTGGGCGGCGACGGGTCTGCCCGAAACGCTGGCGACGCCGGAGGGTCTGGAATTTTACGGGCAGTGGAGTTTCATGAAGGGCGCGCTGACGACCGCCGAGCGAGTCAACACGGTCAGCGAAACCTACGCCCGCGAAATTCAAACCCCAGAGTACGGCGCTGGTTTGGAAGGCCTGCTGCAAACGCTCGCCGGCGAAAGGCGCCTGTCGGGCATTGTTAACGGCATTGATTACGATACCTACAATCCCGCCGACGAGCCGCGTCTGGCCCGAAATTTCAGCGCGCAAGACCCGTCCGGCAAGATCGAATGCAAAGCGGCCCTGCAAACCGAACTGGGGCTGCCACAGGAAGCCGACACCGCGCTCATCGGGCTGGTGTCGCGATTGGCCGAGCAAAAGGGGCTGGACTTGATCGCGGCGATGGCCGAGCGAATGCTCGTCTTGCCCGTTCAGTTCGTTCTGCTGGGAACCGGCGACCCCGCTTTGGAAGCGTATTTTCGGGATTTGCAGGCGCGGCGTCCCCGGCAGGTTCGCGCCAACATTACGTTCGACCTGAATCTCGCGCAGCGCATTTATGCCGGGAGCGATCTGTTCTTGATGCCGTCGCGCTTCGAGCCGTGCGGCCTGGGCCAGTTGATGAGCCTGCGCTACGGCACGATCCCGATTGTGCGCGCGACCGGCGGTCTGGCGGATACCGTGCAGGATTTCGATCCCATCGCGCGTCCGCAGGGGAATGGGTTTGCGTTCGTCGAAATCAAGCCGGAAGCGCTGCTGGCGACCGTGCAGCGCGCCGTACAGACCTATCAAGATAAGTTACTCTGGCCGGGTCTGGTGGCCCGCGCCCTCCGCGCCGATTTTTCCTGGGAGCCGTCCGCGACGAAATACGCCGCGCTGTACGAGGACGCCCGGCTTGCCCGACTTGCCGCCCTACGATAATTTACGACAATTCTGGCCCGGCGGCAAGATGATTCCTGACTCGGCGAAAGTTAGAAGCGCCGCCCGGCTTCGCAGGGAAGCGTCCGGGAACAGCGAAAATAGGAAATAAAAGGAACTCCGACGTGAAAACAATCGCGCCCCAACTTCCTACGGTTTTAGGCTCGTTTTCGGCCATGCTGGTCGCGTTTCTCGGCCTGACCAACGGAACTTCGCCCGGAACCTGCCTGATCAAGGCGATGGCGGCGTTTCTCGTGTTCGCCGGTTTCGGCCTGATCCTGCGCTTCGCGCTTTCGGACGTTCTCGCTGCGGACGCGGAAGCGCCCGGCGCAGGCGCGAACGTCAGTCTGGGCGGGCCGAGCGGCGGGCTGGACGTCATCGTGCCGGGAACGTCCGTCGCCGAACTGCTGGCCGCGCAGGGCGAAACCGCGCGCGGCGGCGAAGAGGCCGAAGCCGCCTAAACGAAATCGGCGCATCGGAAAGGGTCAAGGGTACGGAGCAATAAAAGGCCTGGCGCAAGAGCGCTTTCAGAATGGGCTTTTAGAGACCCGCACAAAGCCGGATCATCGCTCGCTTGCGAAAGGGCGCGCTCAGGGAACGGGCGCGTGGCATTGGCTGGAGGCCTTCCAGGAGGGAACGCGCTCCAAATTTACATCGGGCCGCGCGTTCCTTTCGCATCCAGGGCGGAAGCGGAGCGCACGGACGCCGAGTTGCATTCATTTCTGTTTTTTATAAACGTCCGCCCCAACACAAGGGCCGGATAAGGGAGCGTGAGTTTGATGACCACCTCGGATATTCAAGAGACGTGGCGCCGGTATAAATTACACGACGATTCGCGCGCCCGCGAGCAGTTGATCCAGCATTTCGCGTATCTGGTCAAGATTACGGCAGGGCGCGTTATCAGCAATCTGCCGCCCAACATGGAGCGCGACGACCTGGTAAGCGCGGGCGTCGTCGGTCTTATCAAAGCCGTGGATCAATTCGACACGACGCGGCAGGTGAAATTTGAAACCTACGCCATCGCCCTGATTCGCGGCGCGATTCTGGAAATGCTGCGCGAGGACGATTGGGTTCCCCGCTCCATCCGCGAGCGCGTCAAGACCCTTGAGCGCACGTACATGCAGTTGGAAGTGAAACTCGGTCGGCCCGCTATTGAAAGCGAGGTCGCCGACGCCCTCAACATGGAAACCGAGGCGTTTCACAAGATGCTGGTCGAGACGGGGCGCACGTCGCTGCTGTCGCTCGAAGATATTCTCATCGGAACCGAGGGCAGCGAAAAACTGCATCTGGCCGACGTGCTGCACGACGACGGCGCGGTTCCCTCCCTGGAAGCCGAAATTCAGGAGCGGCGGCGAATGCTCGGAAAAGCGATTGACCGCCTGCCGGAGCGTGAGCGCCTGGTCATTGCCATTTATTATTACGAGGGCATGACGTTCAAGGAAATCGGCAAGGTCATGAGCATTTCCGAGTCGCGCGTCTACCAGCTGCACACGCAGGCCGTGCTGCGCCTGCACGGGTATCTCATGCGCGACGGAGAGTTGTTCCGCTAGGAGGCGCGTCATGTCCTTCGAGTCGGGCGACCTGTCCCGCGTTCCGCCCGCGTCCCCCATTCGGCGCATCACGCACGATCCCAACGCCCGCCATCGGCAGGGCCAGCCGGGAAGCCGTGATCCCTCGCCCCACGACAAGCCGGAGGAGGAAGCGCCGCAGGACGTTGTCGAGGTCAGCGGCGCGTATCAAAAGGTCGAATCCGCCCTGCCAGCCCCTGTTGACGCCGCGCCGCCTTCCGCCGCCCCCGCCCGCCATCTCGACATCAACGTGTAAAGCCAAATTTTGCGAACCCGACAGGAAGCGAGCGCCCGCTTCCTGTCGCCTTGCCAGTCGTTTGCCCTGACATCCGTTCGCCCCCAATGGCGCGTCGGGCGTTGATTCTGAAAATTTCTCCGTAATACACGTGATAGAGAGGTATGCTTATGGAATGGCAGGCCGTTGTTCTCGTCGTGCAAATTTTGCTGCTGGCGGTCGGCTGGCTTTTGTTTCAGCAGGCGCGCTCCGAATTGACGGCGCGGGCGGCGGAAATGCCGGTTCTCAGCGAGGTCAAAGCGCTGCACCGGAGCGTAAAACAGCTGCTAGTCGAAATCGAGGAAGCTTCCGACCGCACATCAGGGCGTCTGGAAGCGCGGTGTGACGAGGCGCGCGGCCTTCTCAACGCCCTCGACGCGCGCCTGAACGCCCGGAGCGAGCCGCCGCAAGCCTCGCCTGCCGCCCCGCCGCCTGTCTATGCTGTCGCTGCGTCGCCGCTTCCGGTCGCCGAAACCGATGCGACCGCGCCCTTCATGCGCGAGGACGAGACGCGCGCTCCGGTTACACGTCCAAGCCGCCGCGAAATTGTGTACGCGCTGGCGGACGCCGGCGAGTCGTCCGCCGCCATCGCGCAGGCGACCGGCCAGTCCGAGGGCGAGGTAGAAACCCTGCTCGGCCTGCGCGTTCAACGCGGCTGACAGACCGGCCCGCCAATACGCCAGATCATTTGCCGGAGGTTGAAAACCCCCGGCAACAAAAAACAAGCGTCCTGCGGACGCACAATTCGTTCACGCCCTGAACGCGCGCCGATGTAGCAGGCCGCCCGGAAAGCGCAGACGTTTCAACGATGCAAGGCCGCGTCCGAAGGACGCTTGCCCTTTGTTGCCGGGGGTTTTCAACCTCCGGCAACCGCGCTGACCTTTCTTGGATGGGGTTTCAAATCCCGGTTCCGCCTGATTACGAAGTAAAATAGTCGCCTGCGTAGGGTGAGTTTTTTTTTATTTGTTCGCAAAGGAGAGAGCAATTTTGCATTCCGAAATGTCGCGGCGGGCTTCCCGCCGCTTGCTTGCGTGCGGCGTCGCCGCCCTGTCGCTGAGTTGGCTGGCAGGCTGTCAGGGCCATCGCGTCGTGGCCCGCGTCAACTCCTCGCCCATCAACGAAGAAGAGTACATGGAGCGCGTGCAGCGAACCACGCAGATGCTGCCCAACACCGATGCGGGCGGAACCGCGCTCGTCAGCATCATTCGCGAGAAACTGACGACGCAGCTGGCCGCGCAGAAGAACGCGATTCCCAGCGAAGACGCCGTGCGAAAACTCGCTAATTATTCGCGCCGCAGCATCCCGCAGCTTTACGACGAAATCAACGCCGGGCAGCTCGACGAGTCGGATTTCCTCAACAGCGTGCGCTTCAATCTGGAGGAGTTTGGCATCGGAACCGAGGGCGCGAAAGCGACCGAAGCCGAAGTGCAAGAAATGTACCGCACGCAAAAAGACCTGCTCGCCTATCCCGATATGTGGACGGTGCGCCTGCTTCAGGTTCCCGACCCCACGTCCGGGCAGGTTATCCTCGATCAACTCAAAAAAGACGGGAATTTCGCCAACGCCGCGCGGCAGATGGGCGCCGACCCGATGCAGGCGTCGGCGGCGGGCAAGGCCGCCACGCTCATTGCCAGCGGCCCCAACATGACGACGCTGCTGACCGATAACCCGTCCCTGCGCGAGGCGCTCGCCAAGCTCAACCCGAACGAGTTTCTGCCCGCGCCCATGACCGTTCAGGCGCGCAACCCGCAGGCTCCGACCTCCCTGCAAAACATCGTCATTCTGGTACAATTGGTCAAGCGTCTGCCCGGCAAGCCCGTCACGTTGGACGAGACGCGCCCGCTTATCGAGCAGACGGTCATTGCTAAAAAGAACCCGGAATGGCGGCAGCACAAAAATCAGCAGCTGGCCGAGTTCACCGGCAAGAAATCCGACATTCAAATCAATGTGAAACGCTATCAGCCGCTGCTTTCGACCTATATTCTGCCGCAGGCCGAGGGCAACGCGGCGACCGGGCCGAATGGCACGCTGGGCGGGGGCGCGGGAGCCTCGCTTGCCCCGCCCGCCGCGTCGGTCGCGCCGACAGGCCGCTGATCCACGCTAAACAATCCGGCGCAGTTTTGCAAGACGAAATAACTTGCATTGAGGCGACGAGGGCGACGAAATGAATTTCTTCGCCCTCGTCGCCATGCTGTAAACCTGCTCTGCGCGACTGTTCAACGAATTGGGAACCAGACCCGTGATTACCTTGATTGGACTTGGGGCGGGCGACGCCGATACCTTATCGCGGGGGGCCGAGCGCGCTCTGCGGACCGCTTCGGCGCAGCATTCGGCGAGAGAGGGCGCGCTCTGGCTGCGAACGGCCCGCCACCCGGTCGTCGCCGCGCTGCGCGAATGGGGCTTGGCCTTCGACTCATTCGACGCTGTGTATGAGTCGGAGCCGGATTTCGAGACGGTGTATGCGAAAATCGCCGCGCGTGTAATGAAGGACGCGCGGCAGGTTCTCCCGAATGGCGAGCCGTTTCCTGTCGCTTTCGCCGTGCCGGGGCATCCCCTGTTCGGCGAATCGTCGGTCGCGCGCATTCGGCAGGACGCCCGAACGTCTGGCATCGCAACGCAGGTTATGGCTTCGGGCAGTTTCGTCGAGGCCGCGCTGACCGCCGCCGACGTGGATTTGGGCGCGGGCTGTGACGTGCGGGACGCGCTTACGCTTGATGAAGCGGCGGGGATTGACCGCGCCGGAATGCCGACCGGCGGGCGTCTCGACGTCGCGCGCGGTCTGTTGCTGTATCAGGTTTTCGACGCGGCCAGCGCCTCGCGCGCGAAACTGGCTCTAATGCGCGATTATCCCGACGATTGGGCGATCGCAATTGTGCAGTGGGCGGGGGTCGCCGACCGGCAAACCGTGCGCCGCGTCCCGCTGTTTCGGCTGGACCGCGAGTCGCTCGATCACCTC